>CATMNW010000143.1 GCA_950071875.1 uncultured Erythrobacteraceae bacterium
AGCAGTGGTACCACTTCCGCGTGTCTGGCGCGACAGGTCGCGAACTGGAACTGAAGATTACCGGCCTGGAAGACAGCGCCTATCCCGGCGGCTGGCCCGGCTACGACAGCTGCGTTTCCGAAGATCGCGATTACTGGGGCCGGGCGCCCTCGTCCTATGACAAGGACGCTGATGGCGGGACTTTGACCATCCGCTATACGCCCGCCAGCGATGTGGCGTGGTTCGCCTATTTCGCGCCCTATTCGATGGAACGCCATTTCGACCTGATCTCCGAGGCAGCCGCTTCGGAAGGCGTCGACCTCGTTCATCTCGGCAACACGCTCGACGGGCAGCCGATCGATTGTCTCGAAATGGGCGAAGGCCCTTTCAATGTATGGCTTTATGCCCGCCAGCACCCGGGTGAGACGCAGGCCGAATGGTGGATGGAAGGCGCGCTTGAAGTGCTTACCGACCCGTCCGACAGCGTGGGCCGCCTGCTGCGTGAGAAATGCCGCCTTCATATCGTGCCGAACTGCAATCCCGACGGCTCGAAACGCGGCAACCTGCGCGTCAACTCCGCCGGCGCCAACCTCAACCGCGAATGGTCCGAACCTACTGCCGAGCGTTCGCCCGAAGTCCTCGCAATCCGCAACCGCATGGATGAAACGGGTGTCGATTTCGCAATGGACGTCCATGGCGACGAGGCGATCCCCGTAAGTTTCCTGGCCGGTTACGAGGGTATCCCGAGCTGGACCGAGGAACACGGCGATCGTTATTACAGCTACGAGAAGATTCTCGACCGCCGGACGCCCGATTTCCAGACCGAGCAGGGTTATACCAAGGCAGCTGCCGGCAAGGCCAATCTGTCAATGAGCACCAACCAGGTAGCCGAACGCTTCGGCGCGACTGCCATGACGCTGGAAATGCCATACAAGGACAATCCTGCCAGCCCCGAGCCTGAACAGGGATGGAGTCCCGAGCGATGCAAGTTCCTCGCCCGAGACTGCCTTGCAGCACTGCTGGAATGGCTTGAATCACGCGAGGGCTGAAGCCGGCCAACCGCAGCAAGCCGAGAAATTAAAAAAAGGGGCGGGGAGGCCAGCCCTCCCCGCCCCTTTTTACGACGAGCAATTCTCAACCTGCGAGAATTTTCTCCGCAACCTGTTCGATGGTGCCGGTAACCAGAAGAGGTTGTCCGCCGACAATACCGACGCTCGTCTGGCCGTTTTCGGCAGTGCGTAACCACGCGACATTGGACGCTACCACGAGGTAATTTCCACCGCGTGAATCAAGGGCAATGAATTTCATGATCTAGGTGTCTCCTGACACCCGCGATCTATCGTACGTCCGTTCAATGACTAGTTAACGTCATTCGACAGCCGCTTCGAGCATCCGGATCGTGCGCGCATCGGCATCGAGCTCTACATTGACGCCGATCGGCAGGGTCAACTGGTTTCCGACATGGCCCGTGTTGAAGCCGGTCACCACTGGCACGCTCAGACTGCCCAGATGCCGGTCCAGCAAATCGTCCAGCGTAAATCCGGCATAGTCCGGATCGCGCAAGTCGCAGCGCGTGCATTGACCGAATACCACGCCCGCAACCTGGTCGAATACACCCGCGAGCCGCAACTGCTGAAGCATACGGTCAATACGATACGGTTCCTCGTTGATGTCCTCGAGGAACAACACGGCGCCGCCAAGGGACGGCACCCAGCCCGTTCCCAGCAGGGTCGAGAGGATCGTGAGGTTTCCCCCGACCAGCTTTCCGCGTGCCGAACCAGCCACCAACGTTCGCCCAGGTCTTCTGGCGGCCGCCTCCACATCCTCGCCACCCAGCACCGCAGGAGTTCCGGCAAAAGCGATGCGCCACAAGCTCTCCCAGCTTTCCTTCTGCCAGCTGCTGGCTGCATTGGGCGCGTGAAGCGTCGGGAAGCCCGCCCGCCGGGCGATCGCGAAGTGCAGTGCGGTCGTGTCGCTATAGCCGATCAGAAGCTTGGGCTTGGCCGCAATTGCCTCCCAATCGAGCAAGGGAAGAATGCGCGCAGCACCCCAACCTCCGCGAATGGTGAAGATTGCGCGGATTTCCGGATCGGCGAACATCGCGTTGATGTCTTTCGCGCGGTTCGCATCGGTTCCGGCTAGGTAGCCATCACGATCCGTCGCATGCGCGCCGACCTTGGTCACGAGGCCCATTCCACGCACCCAGTGCAACGCACGGTCCAACTGGTCGGGTACGGCGATCGCGCTGGCTGGCGCGACCAGGCCGACCGTATCGCCCAGCCTGAGACGCGGCGGCTTGCGCGAAGTAGCCGCCGCCAACGGAGCAGGCATCGTAGCCGCCGCTGCCGCACCTCCGAAGAGGCCAAGAGCGGTTCGGCGAGCTATCATGATAGGCTGGCTGGTCCGAAGGCTTGGGGAAGAAGATCGGAAAGCTTGAACCGGCGGATCTCGCCGGGGCCTACGCACAGTATCACCGGATCCGTGCCGCCAAGCTGCGCAAGCTCGTTCAGGACCTGGCGACAGCGGCCGCACGGAGTAATCGGCTCGTCACCCGGGCCGGTAACCGCAACTGCTTCCAGTCCCCCGCGCTTGCCATCGGCCATTGCCTTGGAAACTGCGACCGTTTCAGCGCACAGCGCCAGCCCGTAGCTGGCATTCTCGATATTGGTGCCCGTCACCACGCTGCCGTCGGCAAAGCGCAGCGCAGCGCCCACGGCGAAATTGGAATAGGGAGAATAGGAATGATGCGACGCTTCGCGCGCGGCAGCAATCAGGGCTTCATCGGTCATCGTCAGTATTCCTAAGGCTGCACCACCACCCATCGCAGCGGCGCGCGTGCCGCTTCGGTCTGGTACCAGCGATTGGCAGTCCACATCAGCCAGGGGCGGGTGGCATATTCGGGTTCGAACCAGCTGCGCGAGAGCCACAATTGCCGTTCGAAGCGGCGCGAAGTGGCGTAGGTTTCCTCGAACTCTTCATCGGGCGCGAGGATTGCCGGTTTCCCCGTGTGCGATTCGATCTGGTTGACCAAGGTCGTCAGCTCACTCTGCACGGCAGCCGCAGAAACGCGTGAAGGGCAATCCTGCGCCGAGCGGTCCAGAATGATGGCCGGCGGCAAAAGGCCCGCATCGCGCGGGACCATCGTCACGAAATTGGCGGACTGTCCATCTGCGACCGCGCAGGGATCGAAGCGGTGCGCGGCGCCGACTTCCAGCCCGGCCACCCGGGCACGAGCGAAATTTTGTGCGAAGCCTGCATCCTTGCCGCCCGCACCATCGCTCGCTTCGAGATAGACGAACTTCGCTCCGAGCCCTGCGATCGTACTGAAATCGACGACACCTTGGGATGCACCGACAAACGCCCCTTGTTCAGGCCACAACGTTTCGTCGGGTCGCCAGCTCCTCCCCTCGTGCCACGCGTATCCTGCTCCGATCGCGGCAAGGACGAGCAGGAACAGCGATGTTTTCGCTGCCTTGCCGAAGCTCTTGTTCCGGGGCTTGCGCCGTTTGCGCGTATTTCTGGCCATGCCCGCCCCCTCAGCCCTTGATGTGAAGGACGCAGATGAGCGTGAAGAGCCGCCGGGCTGTTGCGAAATCGGTTTCGACCTTGCCTTCCAGTCGCTCGATCAGAAGCTCGGCCGCCTGATTGTGTACGCCGCGCCGTGCCATGTCGATCGTTTCGATCTCCATCGGCGTCGCCTTGCGGATGGCCTGGTAGTAGCTGTCGCAGATCGCGAAATATTCACGGATTGGGCGGCGAAACCGTGCAAGACCGAGCAACAGTTCCTCGATAAGCTCTTCCTGCTCGTTGGCAATCGTCATCAGCAATCGGCCATCGCGCACCGCCAGCTTCAGCCGATAGGGTCCGCTCGCCCCGCGCTCAACCGCACGCAGCGGTTTGAAGCAGTTCTCCTCGATCAGGTCGAAGATCGCGATGCGGCGTTCCTGTTCGATATCGGCATTGCGCCAGATGATCGTCTCCTCGTCGAGCTCGATATGCGCGATGCGATGGTCGCCGGGGGAGGATGCGGATTCGGTCATGCGTTGCAGGGGGCTTTCGCAGAGATAGGCGGGTCGCGGCAAGGGGGAGAAACTGTGTCCCCGATATCCACAGGGCAAGAGGCGGCGATCGAAAAATTTCGCTGGGCGAAAAGCTTCCACTCGCGCGGCACAAAAGGCATTGAGCCGGGATGGCCGAAACCGATCTCCTCTTTCCCGCAGACGATTCCACCCAGACCAAGACCGCAAAAGGCCCGGTCCTGCCCGCCAACCTGGAAGCCGAGGCAGCATTTCTGGGTGCAGTGCTGATCGATAACAAGGTGATCGAGGAATTGACCACTCCGCTGATGGCGGAGCATTTCTTCGAGCCGGTCCACCAGCGCATCTTCGAGCGCGTGCACAAGTTGCTCGAACGCAACTCTGTCGCCACACCGGTTACGCTCAAGCCCTATTTCGAGAGCGACGAGGCACTGAAGCAGCTGGGCGGCGTAACCTATCTCGCCCAGCTTACCGCTGACGGGCAGGGCCTGCTGCACCCGCGCGAACTGGCCGAGCAGATTTACGATCTTGCCCTGCTGCGCGAACTGGTGAGCGTCGGACGCAACCTGGTCGAAGGGGCGCTGGACACTTCCGACGAAGTCGAACCGCTCCGCAAGATCGAGATGGCCGAAGCCGATCTGTACCGTGTGGCCGAAGGCGCCAGCACTGGCAACGAGGCGCAAAGTTTCCGCAAGGCGGCTTTCGGCGCTCTCGAGGTAGTGCAGGCCGCGATGAATTCGGGCGGGCGGTTCTCTGGCAAGACCACCGGCCTCGACACCATCAACGACAAGACCAGCGGACTTCACAATTCGGACCTGGTGATTCTCGCGGGCCGCCCGGCCATGGGCAAGACCTCGCTTGCGACCAACATCGCGTTCAACGCGGCCCGGCGCCGGATGGATGATGAGAAGGCGGGCATCGACCTCGAAAAGTCGCCGGGTGCGGGTGTTGCTTTCTTCAGCCTGGAAATGAGCGCCGACCAGCTGGCGACCCGTATTCTTGCCGAAACCGCAGAGATTTCTTCGGAAAAGCTGCGTTCAGGCAAGCTATCGCGCGAGGAATTCCAGCGACTGTCTTTTGCCAGCCAGGAACTGACCGACCTGCCGCTCTACATCGACGACACCCCGGCACTGACCATCGGCGCCTTGCGCACCCGCGCGCGTCGATTGAAGCGGCGCCACGACATCGGGCTGGTCATCGTGGACTACCTCCAGCTTTTGCAAGGCTCGGGCCGCGCAAGCGATAATCGCGTCAATGAGATTTCGGAAATCAGCCGCGGATTGAAAACGCTCGCCAAGGAACTGCATGTCCCGGTGATCGCCCTCTCGCAGCTCTCGCGTCAGGTAGAAAGCCGCGACGACAAGCGCCCGCAGCTTTCCGACCTCCGCGAATCCGGTTCGATCGAGCAGGACGCCGACATGGTGTGGTTCATCTACCGCGGGGAATATTACCACAACGCGCTGAAGCCCGACACGCCGGACGAAACCTCGTCGGAAGAAGTGCGGATGAAATATGCAGAATGGGAAGCGCGCCATCTCGAACTGGTCAACAAGGCGACACTGATCGTGGCCAAGCAGCGTCACGGTTCGACCGGGAATGTGCCCCTGCTGTTCCACAGCGAGATCACCAAATTCTCGAGCCCGGACGTCCGATACACCGAAGACGATTACGAATAGGTCAGATACCCAGGTTGAGCCGCCGCGAAACGGTGTAGTCGAGTACCGAGACGAGTACCCACCCCGCCCACCACCGCATCCGGTTCCACACGGTTGCGCGCCGCGCATGGACTTCGGGCGTTATTGCCTGTGACGCTTCGATGTGCTGCGTGATGAAGGCGCGCATTCGCTCCGCAAGCTCGGTGTCCTCTATGCGCAAAACGATCTCGAGATTGAGGTAAAGGCTGCGCATGTCGAAATTGGCGCTACCCATATATACCGCATCGTCGAGCACCAGCAGCTTCGTATGCAGTTTGCAGGGACTGAACTCCCAGATCCTTGCTCCGCGCTTCAGCAGGTATTTATAGAGAGAACGGGTCGCCCCCAGCGTCGCGCCATTGTCGCTCTTGGCCGCCATCAGCAGGCGCGTCTGCCCCTTCTTGGCGACCCGCGCGATGCGCTTCAGAAGCGTATAGGGCGGTGAGAAATAGGCCATGAAGATATCGAGCTTCTCGCCCTGGTTCAGGTCTTTCGTGACGCATTTGGCCCAGGTCGACAGTCCGCGCGTCGGCCCGCCGACCAGCCACCGGGCATGCCCGTCTGTCGACGTCCATTCCCATTCTGCAACGCTACGCTTGATGGCGCGAAAATGTGCGCGGTCATCTTCGGTCCAGTCGCGCAACTTCCCGAACCAGTCGCACAGGCCAGCCACCGTATCGCCTTCGATGTGAATTGCCAGATCGTTCCAGCCGTTGCGTTCGGGAGGCGCGAAATAGTCGTCCGCGATATTGAACCCGCCGAACATCGCCCGGGCCTTGTCGGCGATGACCATCTTCTGGTGGTTCCTGATCAGGTAGCGGAACCCCACGCGCGGACTGAAGCAATAGTAACGCCCCCCGCAGTCCACCAGCGGCTGCAGGAACTTGTCGCTCGCCGATGCTCCGAAACGATCGATGATCAGGGTGACATCGACGCCGCGACGGGCCGCTTCGCACAGCGCATCGCGCAGCTCGGAAGAAATTTCATCTTCCGCGAAGATATAGAAACATACGTCCAGCGATGTTTTCGCCGACCGCACCAATTCCAGCAGGGCTTCGCGCCGGTCCTTGCCTGCGGGATAGAACGTAAGCGACTGGCCCTGCGCATTCGAGATCGGAAGAGCGTCGT
>CATMNW010000144.1 GCA_950071875.1 uncultured Erythrobacteraceae bacterium
AGCTGGCCATGATCGCTTCGACACCGGCATCGATAGTCGCCGGGTAGGGCGCGGCGTGAATTTTCTTCAGTTCTTCGATATCGCCGGTAACCTCGCCCTGGTCGACACCCTGGTCGGTGCCGCCATCGCCGAAGAAATGCTTGGCGGTGGCGATGACATGACCTGCACCAAGGCGATCGGCTTCGCCCTTACGGCCTTGGAGTCCTTCGACCAGCGCGGCACCCAGCGGGGCAACAATCGCGGGATCTTCGGAATAGCTTTCGTAAGTTCGGCCCCAGCGATCGTCCTGCGCCACGGCAACCGTGGGCGAGAAATTCCAGTCGATCCCGGTCACTTCGATCTCGACAGCGGTCGCTTCACCGATGCGGCGGATCAGATCTGCGTCGCGGGTTGCGCCAAGGCCGATATTGTGCGGAAAGATCGTCGCCTGGACGATATTGGTATGTCCGTGGACCGCATCGGTGCCCCACATGGTCGGGATAACCGGTTCGTCGCCGTCCATCGGCTGGACGGAAGCAAGGTACATTTCGTCCGCATAGCGCAGCCATTCGCTGGCCGGTGCATATTCGTCACCGTAAGGGCCGCCATTGCCGCCGTTCAAATAGCTGCCGAACCGATAGCGTGCCATATCGGCAGGGGTGAAGGAATTGATCTGGGGCTGGATGAGCTGGGCGACCTTGCGTTCCACGCTCATGCGGGAAACGATTGCAGCAACACGGGCCGCTTCATCCGTTGCAGGGGCTGCCACGCTGGCAGGTGTGCTTTCGATGCCGGTCTGCTGGGTGGTGCAACCCGCAAGTGCAACACAGGCCGCAGAAGCCCAGAAATACGCTTTCATTTTTCCCGTCCCTTCAACGCTCATCTATTCTTGAGAACGTTATCAAACGAGACCTGCCACGCCGGACCCGACAGGTCAAGAAGCTACGGGCGCTGCAAGGTGGCAAGGAGTATGAAGGCGAGCACGCAGAGAACAGCAAGGACCAGAAACAGCGCCTTGAACCCGAAGAGCGGTACCAGCGCGATGGTCAGCCACGGCATGATGAGCGATGGCACGGTGTTCGTCAGATTGAACAGGCCAAGGTCGCGGCCGCGCGTTTGCGCCTTAGGCAGGACACGCAGCGTCTGGCTGGTGTGCAGCGACAGGAAAACGCTGGTGGAAAGCCCGAACAATACATAGCCGAGGATCGCTGCGGGAAGGGCGGACGCATGCGCCATCACGATAAGCCCGAGCCCGCCTATCGCCGCACCGAGCGAAAGCGGCAGGATCGGTCGGTCGCTGCGGTCGGACCAGCGGCCTGCAAGCATCGCAAGGGGTACGGAAAGGCCGAGAACCACACTGAACAGTGTGGCGGTATCATTACCACTGATCCCGTTATCGATCCGGGTCAGCCAGAACAGCAGGAATGCGAACAGGGCCGCTTCGGCGATCTGCACCAGCAGCCGCGCCAGCCACATGCGGACAACCTCATTTTCCGTCCTGCGCCCCCGGTCAGAAGGTGCTTCCGCCAGCGTGAGATGGGGCATGGCGCGCGGGCGCCCGAAAAGCAGGGCGGGTGTGATCATCGCTGCGGCAAGAACTGCGACAATGACCAGCCTCGTGTCGGGCCCGGCTAGTCCGGGAAGGGTGACTAGCGCGCCGGACAGCGCGCCCAAGGCAGGTGCAAAGGCCAGCAAGCCGCCAAGCGTTCCCTTCTGGTGGTCCGGTACGCAATCTCCGGCCCAGGCGGCCAGCGGCGCCAGCATCATGTTCAGCGCGAACTGCCAGGCCACGATCAAGGCGATGATTTCCGGAACAGTTTCGGCAAAACGCATCGTGACAAGCAGCGACGACGACAGCAGCACTCCGCCGATGATCCAAGGCTTGCGGGAACGCGAGATATCGCTTGCCCAGCCAAATGCGATGTTGGCCGCACTCGCCGCAATCGCGCCCGAGAAAGCCGCGTAGGACAGCGCTTCGATCTCGCCGCCCCGTGCTATCTGCCCCATCTTGAGCGGCAGGAGGATCGTCAGGAACGGGACATAGGCGACTGCGCCGCCCGCGACCGCCAGAGCATACAGCCAGAGGAAGCGCGCCGACTGTCCGCCGGTGTCCCGGTCAGGCGTTGCCATGGTTTAGTACGCGCGCGGTCGATCCGCGAACGACGAGTTCGCCTTCCACCACGACCGGTTCGGTCTGGCTTTCGTCCTTGCGCGCGTCGATCAGCATTTCCACCGCACGGGCCGCTGTTGCCGCGATCGGCTGGTCGAGGGCAGTCAAGGCGGGGGTGGTGAAGCGGACTATCGGGGTGTTGTCGAAACTTACGATAGACAGGTCATGCGGAACGTCGAGGCCGCGTTCCCTTGCAACTTCCAGCGTTGCCAGCGCCATCTGGTCGCTGCTGGCGATAATGGCGGTTGGCCGATCATCGCGATCGAGGAGCTTGCGGGCGGCATGCAGTCCGCTTTCGAACCCGAAGTCGCCCTTTTCGCACAAGCCTTCGCAACCGAAATCGGCATTGGCCATTGCCTGCTGCCACCCGTCCACGCGCCAGCCCGACAGGCTGTACCCATCGGGTCCGGCGATGAAACCGATGCGCTCGTGGCCCAGTTCTATCAGATGGTCGGTTGCCTTCATGGCAAGCACCTCGTCGCCCATCGTCATGGCGATGCCCGGACCATCGTCCTTCGAACCGATCCGTGCGAAGGGGATGCCGCGTTCTGCCAGCAGCCCCACGATCTGTGCGTTTTCGGAATGGGGCGGGGTAACGATGACGCCGTCCGGCTGGAGCGCCGAAAGGGCAGCGCCAAGTTCGCGCTCGACGTGATCGCTATGCGTATCCACCAGCTCGAAAATCATCCGGTAGCCGCGTTCGGCCGCCGTCAGCATTCCGCCCAGCAACATCTGATCGACCCAGTCGCGTCCATCGCGGGCTTTCCAGTCCGCAATCGTCCTGTCGCGATCGTTGATGGCAAGGATGATGTAGGACCGCGATCCGCTCATGCGCTGGGCCGCGATGGAAGGCACGTAACCGAGCTTGTCTATGCTGGCCTGCACCTTCTCTTTCATAGCAGGCCGGACATTGGGTTCGTTGTTGATGACGCGGCTTACCGTTTGCAGGGAAACCCCCGCATCGGCCGCAACGTGCTTGATCGTAACTGACTGCCGCCGCCGACCCATCGTTTTCGTAAACCCCCGGTGTGTTCCTTACCCGCTTAGACGATGATGCGCCTGTGTGAAGGGCTGCATCAGGCCGCCCCTGCAGCTTTTGCCCCGCAATATTGTGCGACATAGGCGTGATGATCCGGCAGCCCCGCCACGGTGCGCGCCACATTGTCGCGCAGGGTGGAAAGAAAACGGTCCAGTTCTTCGTCAGTCATCTTCCTGGCGACCGGGTGGAAGGCGCGCGGCACGATCCCCTGGCCGAGCATGACCTGGACCCAGCTGTTTTCGACGAACAATTCCTCGTTCTTGCGGAACACTCGGCCTGTTTCGCGAAACAGTTCGATTTTCTGCGTCAGCGAATCCGGGATATCCATGGTCGCGCATTGCCGCCAGAACGGGCTGTCGCGCCGGTCGGTAGCTTTGTAGTGCAGGATCAGGAAGTCGCGGACCTGGACCATGTCGGTCAGCTGCTGGTCGTTGAATTCCGCGATATCACGCTCGCTCACATCGCCGGAGGGCATCATGCGCAACAGGCGGATGACGGCGCGCTGGATAAGATGGATGCTGGTCGATTCCAGCGGTTCAAGAAAGCCGGACGACAAGCCGATCGCAATGCAATTGCGGTGCCACTGCTTGCGCCTTGCGCCGGTGGTGAACGGAATGGCACGCGGTTCGCTGATGGGCTTGCCTTCGAGCGTCGACATCAGGCGGTCATGGGCTGCATCCTGCGACAGGTAACGGCTGCAATAGACGATACCGTTTCCGCCGCGATGCTGCAGCGGAATGCGCCATTGCCAGCCTGCGTCATGCGCGATGGCGCGGGTATAGGGTACCGGCGGGCCGCTGAGTTCGGTCTGCACCGCAATTGCACTGTCGCAGGGCAAGTGATGCGTCCAGTCGTCATACCCGACATGCAGCGCGCCTTCGATCAGCAGTGCGCGAAAGCCGGTGCAATCCACGAACAGGTCGCCTTCGATCCGTTGGCCATCTTCCAGCCCGATGGCGGCGATGTTCCCGCTCTCCCCGTCCAGTTCGACCTGGGCGATCTTGCCCTCGACACGCCTCGCGCCCGCTTCTTCTGCGATACGGCGCAGGAAGCCTGCATAGGCGGTCGCATTGAGGTGGAAGGCGTAGTTCAGGCGGTTATCGGGCAGATGCGCGAACTTGCCGGCATAGGCCGCCAGCAATTCCAGGCAATAGTCGTCATAGCTGTATTTATGACCGCGGTTCAGCCCTTCGCCCCAGAAATGCTGGAACCCCGCGGACCAGTGATCCCGCCCTGTCGATCCGAAGGAATGGAAGTACTTTTCGCCATCGAGCTTCCAGTTCTCGAACTCGATGCCGAGTTTGAAGGTCGCCTGCGTTTCGCGCATGAAATCGGCTTCGTTGATGCCGAGCAACTTGTTGAAGGTGATCAGCGGCGGAATGGTCGCCTCGCCAACGCCAACCGTGCCGATCGCATCGCTTTCGACCAGCGTCAGTTCGATCGCATCGCCCATCGTCTTGGCAAGCGCGGCTGCCGCCATCCAACCTGCAGTGCCACCCCCGGCCACCACGATACGGCGAGGTTTGTAATCGCTCGTCATCGGTTCAACGTCCTTAGGAGGAAGGCGCGGATCTGCCCTGCGGTTTTGGCGGTCAGCGGCGCGAGGATCCCGCGTGCTTTGTCAGGGATATGCTCTGCAACTTCGGGCGGGTTCTCGAATACGTAGTGATCGAACAGCTTGCGCCAGAACATGCGTTCATCGCGCGGCAGGTCGCGCAGCGCCAGGATCGCGTGATTGAGCGCTTCCTGCGGCTGGCCCAGGTAAGCGGGCGTATCGCGCCACCAGTAGTTCACCAGCACATTGAATGGTGAAAGCCCTTCGACGTGGTGCCACCACATCGAAGGTATGTAGATCGCGTCTCCCGGTTCCAGCTCTGCCATCTGCGCATTATCGAGTGCTTCGGAGAACCGCGGATAGGCATCGAGATCAGGATCATGGAAGTCGACCATGCTGACGGCGCGGCCGGCCGGCGTGTTCTCCAGCGGGCCGATATAGAGGTTTGCGAACTGTTCGGGCGGGAAGATGGTGAAGCGCCGGCGGCCCACCGCGCAACACGCGAGATTGCGCGGAAAATCGTTATGCGCTGCAACCCGGGTCGCGGTGCCGATCCAGATGCTGTGCAAGGGATCGCGCTCTGCAACCGGCGAGAAATTGTCTTCGACAAGGCCATCGAAAAACAGCTTCATGTCGACCGATGTGAGATAGATCGCCGGGGCATCGCTGCGGCCCTCGTTATCGTCGAACCCGCGGAAAATGTCCGCCAGCTTGCCGCGAGCGTTGCGGAAATTCATGCCGAAATCGTCATCGTAGAACAGTCGGCCATCGCGGCCCGGTTCGCCGATCGTCACCGCGAAAGGCGCATTGCGCGCCTTTCCCAGAAGATATTCGCGCGCTTCGCGTGCAGACTTTATGCCTTCACGCACCAGGGGCCAATCCTTGACCAGCCCACGCACGACGAAAGGCTGCGGATTGCTGTCGAGCAGGTCCGACAACGCGGCCGCATCGGCCACTTCGCGCGCTTCGACTTCCTTCATCTGCGCAAAAATCGAGGGATCGGCCTCAGCCACGGTTCTCCTTCGCATCCTTGCGCACGACCAGTTCCGACAGGTTCGAAAGCGATGCCACCGCCATGAAAATGGGCAGCAGGTGCCCTTCTGCATGAAGCGATCCGAGCGCATCGCCATCCAGCGCGCGCAGTTTTTCTTCGTCGATCATGTGAAAGCCCACCAGCGAATGCTTCGAGCCGTTCGAAAGCGGCACTTCGAAACTGAAGGGCTCGAGCAATTGATACCGGGCCAGCGCGTCGTAGAAGCTGCCGCTCGCCTGATAGCCGCCGTGCAACTGGCCCAGTTGTTCCGATATCGTTTCGAGCATCGGGGTCGGCTTGCCGTGTTCGTCGAAGACGCGCGTCCCTTCGCCATTCCGGGCGATCCGGGGATGCGCCATGTCGACATGGACCTGTCCTTCGCCTTCGCCATCGGGGGCCTGCCCCACAAGAAACGGCTGGATCGCAATGGACAGCGGACGATAGCGCGCATCCCAGGTGTCGCCGTCGAGAAACAGGTTTTCGCCATTTTCGAAACCGAACAGTGCCAGGCCTGTGAACGCACCGCTTTCCGCATCGCGGCGGAATACGATCGGGTAATGCGCCTGCGCCTGACGGAATTCTTCCGGTACCACTAGGGCTGCCATCGCCGCGTCGCCGAATTCGGCACCGGCACCCGTATGGACACGCAGTTCGGCGTGGTCGGCAGTGTTGAGGATCTGGTGGTTACTCATGGTCAGGCAGTTTCTCCCTGCGCTGCGCGGCCTGGCGCGCTTGCGGTCAATGCATCGAGATAGGTTCGGTTGGAAGGCAGGGCTGCTGCCAGTGCCCGGCCGCGCTCCGCCACTTCAGCGAGCCTGTGCATCGCCGGTTGCTCCGGCGCGCGGTTGGCTTCGGCGGGGATGGGGAAGCCCATGCCGTAAAGGATATACTGGTGGCTGGCCGCGGAAAAGATTTCGTCGACCTGCGGGAAATCGGCGGGCGAGGGGGCATGATCACGCCACAGCTGCAACTGAGCGGCAAGCGATGCAGGGATCGTGGCAGGATCGCGTTGCGCGCGCCAATAGGGTTCATCCCGCGTG
>CATMNW010000145.1 GCA_950071875.1 uncultured Erythrobacteraceae bacterium
GGAAGACGCTGCGCTGGAGCGATTGCGGGCGCAAGTCCGCTAGCGCAACGGCAGCAAAAAAGCGGGACCGGTTTCCCGGTCCCGCGCCTCCCCCCATTTAATGGTCCGTGTCAGACCAGGGCGGCGATTGTCACGGTCGTGATTCCCCAACCGAAGATCAGAACCGGCAGGATCAGGACCTGAACTGCAGCATCGCCAGCAGCGACACGGCCCGTATGCGTGACGATCCCCTGCCTTTTGAGCCGTGCCCAGCTCATATTCCGGTCACCATGTTCCGGCGCGATATGGGTCCACATCGCGGGAAGCCCGAAACCGGCCACAATAAAGAGCGTGAAGATAACCATCGGGATGATCAGCCCGGGTGTCTTCAAACCCGCAGCCATTACAGCCAGAAAGCCGAGATAAAGGCCCACCGTGGCGACATAGAGACCCTTGGGCAGTTCGAAACTGCGGTCCACATGTTGGGCTGGCTTGGGTGCCTCCACGATGCAGGCATGTTCGGCAACGAGTTCGCGGGTGAGATGCTTGACCATTGTTCGCTCCTTTGTTGGAGCTGTGATGGACGCGGCCGCTGGCCCATTCCTTGATCTGGATCAAAAAGCCTGGATTATTTCCACCTGTCGAGGTCCAAATGGTCCTGCGGACGTGCCTCGATCCAACGCCAGGTGCCGCGGCGCTTTTCCCGTTTCCAGAACCATGCAGCCGATTTGAGATGATCCATCAGATAGTCGGCAGCTTCGAAAGCATTGCGGCGATGGCGCGCGGCTGTGGCGACCAGTACAATCGGTTCTCCTGGCGTCATGACACCGGTCCGGTGCCAGACAAGTGCGCCGTCGAGAGAGAACCGCGCGCGCGCATTTTCCGAGAGCTTTTCCATACCCGGCAAAGTTAGCGGTTCGTAATGCGAAAGTTCGAGTGCCTGTACGTCGCCATCGGGACGTACCTTGCCGAGGAAGGATACGACACCGCCCGCCTCGCTATAGGCTGCATTGAAAGCTGCAAGCGCCTCTCCCACCGACATCCCCTTGTCGAGCAATCTGACATCGAGCGGTGAAGAGATGGAGAGCCTAGCCACCGCTGACCGGAGGTAGCAGCGCGATCTCGTCACCATCTTCGGCAACGAGAGAGGTCTTGTCGGCGAGTACGCGCCCGCCACAGGCAATATTCAGACGCTCTACCTGCAGCTGCTCGGCGATCACTGGGCCGACTTCACTGAGCAGGCCTGCCCAGTCGAGCGGCGCTGCCACCGTGCGTTCGGCCTCGCCGGCAAGATCCTGCAAAGGACCGAGGAAGAGAATGCGCACTCCCATGTCTCAGGTTTCCAGGTACTGACCGGTAATGCCGGGAGCACCAGCCAGATAGGTTTCGGTCGAATCCACCGCTTCACCATCGCCTGCAACCATGTTTATCCTGCGCGGCGTGTGCTTGCGCGCAAGGCCCGTGACCATGGCGATGCGCCATTCCCGGTGCGTGTGGTCGGCGCTTGGCACGACCAGCATCACATCTTCGCCGTTCACCAGTTGCTCCTTAATATGGGGCAAGCAGTGCAGTTGGAAATGACCTGCCGCATCGAGCGGATCTTCGGGCAGCCCATCGACCGCGACGCGCTTCATTCGCGACGCTCGCGATGCAAGGTAATGCCGATCTTTTCGCCCGCTTCGGCAATGGCCAGCTTCACGATCTTGACCGTCACCGCCTCGACCCGCCGGTCCTGCAGGAACAGGGTTTCGCAGACGTGATCGGCGACCGCCTCGATCAGCTTGAAATGCACGCCTTCCGGCAAGGCGTCCGACGCCGCGAACTTGAGATCCATGTAATTCTTGGAATCATCGAGCGAAGTATCGGCGTCATAGGCAGGAAGCGGCCTCATCCGGACCTGGATGGTGAAGCGCAGCGGCTGCGGCTTGCCCGTCTCTTCGGAGTAAATGCCGGTAAGCACATCGTGCTCGAAATCGGCCACTTCCAGGATAAGCGAATCGTTCATCGGCGCCCCCTAGCGCGGATTGGACCAGCGCGCGAAGATGGCGGTCGGGAGAAGACGGCCCGAGCCATCTTCCTGCACGGCGAGGTCGCCATGTTCCACCTTACCGGGGAGACCTTCGAAAACCTCGTCGAGCAGGCCGCCCAATGCCAAACTGCTCATGCGAACGGCATATACGGTCAGGAACAGAAAGCTGCTGTCTTCATCAAGCAGCTGGCGACAATCGCGCACGAGATCCGGCAAGCCCTGCTCGAGCCGCCACACTTCCCCATCAGGCCCGCGGCCAAATTTTGGCGGGTCGAGTATGATGCCGTCGTACCGCCGCCCGCGCCGCACTTCCCGCGCAGTATATTTCATCGCGTCTTCCACCAGCCAGCGGATAGGACGATCGTCGAGACCTGCCATCGCGGCATTTTCCCGGGCCTGGGCCACCGATTTCTTGCTCGCATCGACATGCGTGACACGGCCAAATCGGCTGAGCGCCTGTGTACCCACGCCGGTATAGCCGAAAAGGTTCATCGTTTCTGCATCGCTGCGGCCGTCGAGTTGCGTGCCCATCCATTCCCAGACCGGGGCCATGTCGGGAAAAAAACCGAGATGGCGGAATGGCGTGCACTGGGCCGTGAAACGGGCGTTTCCGCCCCAGCCTAGCGTCCAACCTTCTTCGGGCACGCCTTTCGTGTATTGCCAACGTCCACCGCCGTCTTCGTCGCTGCCGGGCACGAATTCGCCATGCGCATCCCATTCGGCCAGGCGCGGCGACCACATCGCCTGCGGTTCGGGGCGGATGAACCGGTATTGGCCATAAGCTTCGAACTTGCGCCCATTGCCACTGTCGAGGAGGCGATAGGCATCCCAGCCCTTGCCTACCATCAGCACCGGATCGCGCGCCAGTTCGGCCATCACGAGGCGTTTTCCAGAATATGGTCGCGCACGGCATCGTATGTACCCGGCAATTCGGTGAAGGCTTCCTCGCGCGAGAACAGGTCGCCAACGCGAGCGGGGAGCGACGGGCGCGTGCCCGTGGCGCGTTCGACCGCGTCGGGAAACTTGGCCGGATGCGCGGTCGCGAGAGTCACGACAGGTATATCTGCCGGCAAGTCGGCTGCGCGTGCTGCGTGAAGCCCGATAGCCGTGTGCGGATCGACGATCTCAGCGCAGTCTTCGCAGGCCCACCGCATCGCGCGTGCCATGTCGTCCTCATCCGCGCGCAGGCTGGTGAACAATGCTGCGGCGCCTTCGCGCTGCGCATTGGTAAGCTGCATCTTACGGGCTGCATCGAAAGCGCGCATCTGGTCGGCCATTGCCGAACCATCGCGGCCACCGACATCGTAGAGCAGTCGCTCGAAATTGGAGCTGACCTGGATATCCATGCTGGGTGCCGAGGTCGGGGTGACGGTGCCGGTCGAATAATCACCCGCCGACAACGCGCGGTGCAGGATATCGTTGACGTTCGTGGCCACGATCAACTGCTCGATCGGCAGACCCATACGCGCCGCCACATGGCCGGCGAATACATCGCCAAAATTCCCGGTCGGCACGCTGAACGCAAGCTTGCGCCCTGGCCCGCCGAGCTGGAGCGAAGCGGCGAAATAATAGACCACCTGCGCCATCAAACGCGCCCAGTTGATCGAATTGACCGCGCCGATCCGGTGCTTCGCGGTCACATCGTCATCGGCGAAGATGCGCTTCACCATCGCCTGCGCATCGTCGAAACTGCCATCGATAGCGATGTTGTGTATGTTCGGCGCGCGCACCGTGGTCATCTGCCGACGCTGCACATCGCTGACCCGACCCTTGGGGTGCAGCATGAAAATCTCGACATTGTCGAGACCGGCCACGGCATCGATGGCCGCACTTCCGGTATCGCCACTGGTCGCACCGACGATGGTCAGGTTACCGCTTTCGCGCCCAAGGAATTCCTCGAACAGCAGGCCCAGTAGCTGCAACGCAACGTCCTTGAAGGCGAGCGTGGGTCCGTGAAACAGCTCGAGCAGCCATTGTTGCTCGTCTAACTGTGTCAGCGGGGTCACCGCCGCGTGAGCGAAGCGGCCGTAAGCCTGTCGGGTGAGTTCGAGAAGGCGATGGGGGTCAAGACTGTCGCCGACGAAAGGCTGCATGATACGCGCCGCCAGATCCGCATACGGAAGCCCGCGCATCCCCGCGATCTCTCCCGCGGTAAACTGCGGCCATTCCTCTGGCACATAGAGACCGCCATCGCTGGCCAGGCCGGCCAAAGTGACGCCGGCAAAATCGAGCGCAGGGGCGCTTCCGCGGGTAGAGACGTATTTCATGGCCGACAGCGGTTAGCGATCCGGACGAATGCGGGCAAGCAAGCGGCTGTTTAACCCGGCTTAGCCGGCGTGCTGCGTCGGCGGAGCGCGACCACATAAACGATGAGTGCGGTCAGTGCGAAAAAAAACCATTGTCCGGCATAAGCAAGATGATTGTTCGGCAACGAACTGGGGTCAGGCGGCGAAAGCTGTTCGAGCCCTGCGACAGGCTCGACGGCGACGATGCGGCCACCCGGGGCTATTATCCCGGCAATCTCGCCTCCTGCCCAGTCCACCGGTGTCGGGTCACGGGTGAAGCCGATGTCGATGATTGCGCTGCCACCGCCAGCCAAGGTGCAGGTAGCACGCTGGGCGACACCGTTCTGGCCGCGCAAGCTTCTCCCCGCCGCTGAAGTCATTCCATCCACTTTTTCGCACACAACACGAGTGCGCCGGTAGAGCGCTTCCTCGATCCCTGAGTCGTCTCGGGGGTATTCGACTTCCGCGCGCATGGCGGAAGCTGCTTCGGCTTGCACGATGAGCGCCTCTTTCTCGCCCTTGCGATCGAGCTGCCAGAAACCGAGCGCAATCATGACCACGATTGCTGTACCGACAATGATGGTAGGGATCAGGGGTATGCGCATAGATCAGTCAGTCCCGTTGTAATGCGAGAAGGGCAGCCGCGGCATTGCCGGGCTGCCCTTCGCATGTTTCGGCAATGCCGGATGGCATCAGTGGACGGCAGCGCCCCAGCCACCCCAGACATAGACGGCTACGAAAAGGAACAGCCACACCACGTCGACGAAGTGCCAGTACCATGCGGCCGCTTCGAAGCCGAAGTGCTGACGCGGGGTGAAATGGCCCTTGTAGGTGCGCACGAGGCAGACAATCAGGAAGATCGTGCCGACGAGCACATGGAAGCCGTGGAAGCCGGTCGCCATGTAGAAAGCCGAACTGTAGGTGTTGCCACCGAAACCGAACGGTGCAGCCGCGTATTCGTAGGCCTGGATGGCGGTGAAGACTGCACCAAGGATGATGGTTAGCCAGAGCCCCTTCTTGAGGCCTTCGCGGTCACCGTGGATCAGGGAATGGTGCGCCCAGGTCACGGTAGTACCCGAACACAGCAGGATCAGCGTGTTGAGCAGCGGCAGGCCGAAGGGGTTGATGACATATTCGATCGCCGCAGGAGGGAATACGCCGCCAACCACATCGGATATTTCGCTAGGGAACAGGGCGAAGTCGAACCAGCTCCAGAACCAACCGACGAAGAACATCACTTCCGATGCGATGAACAGGATCATGCCGTAACGCATGTGAAGCTGCACGACCGGCGTATGATCGCCGCGCTCTGCTTCCTTCACGATATTCGCGAACCATGCGAAGAACGTTGCGATAAGCCCGGCGATGCCGAGACCAAGCACAAGATGCGCACTCGACATCTCGTGCATGTAAAGCACCATGCCGCTGGTGAAGGTCAGCGCCGAGAACGAGCCGACAAACGGCCAGATATCGGGTTCGAGAATGTGATAATCGTGATTGACGTTGCCAGCCATTGTACCTGCGTCCTGGTTTTCGCTTCGCGCACGGCCCTTAAAGCCCAAGGGCGCGCGGGTCTAGGGGTCTACTGCCCGGAATCTATCGCCCGGTGGAAAGTATAGGACAGGGTAATCTGCTCCACCCCTTCCATATTCGGATCGTCCAGCGCCTTGGGATCGATGAAATAGAGCACGGGCATGCGCACTTCCTGCCCCGGTTCGAGCACCTGTTCGGTGAAGCAGAAGCACTGTATCTTGTTGAAATACGCGCCAGCCTGTTCCGGCTCGACATTGAAGGTGGCCGTACCGGTAATCGTCTCGTTCGAATTGTTCTTCGCCAGGTAGATTGCCATATCGCGCTGCCCGATAGACACGGTGTCGGTCACCTGTTCGGGGCGAAAGCTCCACGGAACATCTCCCGCAGTCGTCCCGTCGAAACGCACCGAGATCGTCTTGCCGCCCGCGCTCGCTCCAAGCCGTTCCGCAATGTCTGCTTCGCTTTCGCTGGCCCGCTGCGTAGTCCCGCCGAACCCGGTCACCTGGCAGAACAGTTCATAAAGCGGAACAGCCGCGTAACCTAGGCCGAGCATGGCCAGAGCGCCCCCGAAAGCGAGGAGCGCGGTGCGGTTCTTGCGGGTTTCAAGCGTGGCGGCAGTCATGACGCGTTACATCCGCGCGATTGTGATCACATAGAAAAGCGCAGCAAAAAACAGCAGCAAGCCGCCAAGCACGAGATTGCGGCTTTTCTGGCGACGCTGGAATTCGGTCTCTTCTTCCGGGGTCATGCGATCCATCCGTTATTGGCCATGACGCGGTCCGCCACCAGAGCGGCGAACAGCGCAAAAAGATAGATGATACTGAAGGCGAAAAGGCGCTTTTCAGGCTTCATCGTGTCGTTTTCACCCGTTTGCCGGAAAGCGACAGGCAACGAAAGCGCAAGGAAGGCAAGCGTCAATGCGAGC
>CATMNW010000146.1 GCA_950071875.1 uncultured Erythrobacteraceae bacterium
GGCGGTTGCGGCGGGCGGCGATCTTGAAGGCGTTTTCCTCGTCAAAGGCGAACTTGGCTTCCTCGCCGCGCTCGCGATCCTTGAAATCGGTCATGATGGTCCTCTCGGGATGGAATCTTGGGGGCCGGAATAGGCCCGGCCCCGCAAGCCCGCAAGGGCGCTTGTGTGATCCTCCCGCGCGAGCGGCTATTCCATTGTGACCACGAGCTTGCCAATCGCGCCGCGGTTTTCGAGCTTGGCGATGGCCTCATGCGCGCGTTCGATCGGATAGGTTTCGCTGACCAGCGGATTGATCTTGCCCGCCTTCCAGAGATCGAACAGTTCCTCGATATTCCGGTTGTTTTTCTCAGGCTCGCGCGCGGTGAAAGCGCCCCAGAAGACGCCACGAATATCGCAGCTTTTCAGAAGGGTGAGATTCAGCGGCATCTTCGCGATGCCAGCCGGGAAGCCTATCACGAGGAAGCGTCCTTCCCAGGCAATCGAACGCAGGGCGGGCTCCGAATAATCGCCGCCTACGATATCGTAAACGATATCGGCCCCGTTCGGCCCGACTGCCGCCTTGAAATCGCTGGCGAGCTGCTTGGAAGTATCCTTGTCGAAAGGCGCCCGCGGGTAGATGACCACCTCGTCCGCGCCGTGCTTTTTCGCGACCTCGCCTTTCTCTTCGGTCGAAACGGCGGCAACGACCTTGCAGCCATATGCCTTTGGAAGCTCGACCGCCGAAAGACCGACGCCGCCAGCCGCGCCAAGCACGAGGACGGTTTCGCCTTCCTTGATATCTCCGCGATCCTTCAGCCCGTGGATCGTCGTGCCATAAGTCATCAGCAATGCGCTGGCTTTGATCAGGTCGATACCCTCAGGAACCTTAAACAGGCGTGCAGCGGCTACCGCCACTTTTTCCTGCAGGCCGCCATTGCCGACGCCGCACATGACGCGATCGCCTACGGCGAAACCTTCGACGCCTTCACCCACTGCCTCGATGGTACCCGAGATTTCACCGCCGGGCGCGAAGGGCCGGGGAGGCTTGAACTGGTACATGTCGCGAATGATGAGCGTATCGGGGAAATTGATCGCGCAGGCGGCGACCTTCACCAGCACTTCACCCTTGCCGGGTGTGGGTTCGTCGATATCCTCGACGACAAGGGTTTCGGGTCCGCCTGTTTCCTTTGAAAGGACTGCCTTCACGCTGCTTCTCTCCTCTTGGGTTTGTCCAGCCAGGGCAAGGTGCCCTCGCGCATCTGTTCGTGCTTTGTGATTTCGCTGTCACTACCGAGGGTAAGTCCGATTTCGTCCAATCCCTCCAGAAGGCAGCGTTTGCGAAACGGGTCGATTTCGAATTCGAAACGATCCTGAAATGGCGTAGTCACAACCTGGTTTTCCAGGTCGATCGTCAATTCGGCTTCTGCTGCAACCTCCAGCAGGCGATCGACCTGTTCCTGCGGCAACTCGACAGCAAGTATACCGTTTTTGAAGGCATTCCCTGCGAAGATATCCGAAAAGCTAGGTGCGATCACAGCGGTCAGGCCCATGTCCAGCATGGCCCAGGCCGCGTGTTCCCGGCTCGAACCGCAGCCGAAATTATCGCCGGCTATCAGGATCGGTGCGTTGGCAAAATCTTCCACATCGAAAGGATTGCCCGGCGCGGCACGGATCGTTTCGAAGGCGCCCTTGCCGAGACCTTCACGGCTTACCGTCTTCAGCCAGTGGGCTGGAATGATAACATCGGTATCGACGTTTTTTAGCCCGAGCGGGATGGCGCGGCCTTCAATGGTCGATACCTGTTTCATTCAGTCAGTCTCCGGTTTCTCGCCCGACGGTATCGGACCGGGTTGATTCGGCCCTTTCTGCTTTTCCTTACGCTTGCCTGCATAGAGCAGCGCAGCTGCGATCGCGGCCGAGCCGATGGCCCCGGCAATCTTGAGCTTGTTCGTCATGCCACTCCAATGGTCAGCCTCCGGCTTCTTGGCAAGTGCCGAGCTTTCTCACATCGGCGAGGCGACCGGTTACGGCGGCAGCTGCTGCCATGGCTGGACTTACGAGGTGGGTGCGCGATCCCGGACCCTGCCGGCCCACAAAATTGCGGTTGCTTGTCGAAGCACAGCGTTCGCCGGGCGGAACCTTGTCGGGGTTCATGGCCAGGCACGCGGAACACCCGGGTTCGCGCCATTCGAAACCGGCATCAGTAAAGATGCGGTCGATGCCCTCGGCTTCGGCCTGGCGCTTGACCAGACCCGAGCCGGGAACGGCAATCGCCCAGCGGACATTGGCTGCTTTCCGGCGGCCCTTGAGTATCTGCGCCGCGGACCGCAGGTCTTCGATGCGGCTGTTGGTGCAACTCCCGATGAATATATTATCGACCGGAATGTCTTCTATCGGGGTCCCGGGTGTAAGACCCATATAATCGAGGCTTTTCCTGGCGGCTTCGCGCTTGGAAGGATCGGCAAAGCTGTCCGGGGAGGGGACGATCCCGCCAACCGCAACAACATCTTCGGGACTGGTTCCCCAACTGACAGTCGGCTCGACATCGGCAGCGTCAATGATCACGGACTTGTCGAAGGTCGCGCCGTCATCGGTCGCGAGTGAGCGCCACCATGCGACCGCCTTGCCCCACGCTTCGCCACGGGGGGAGTAGGGACGGCCCTTCAGATAGTCGAACACCTTTTCGTCGGGCGCGATCAGACCGGCGCGCGCACCGCCTTCGATGCTCATGTTGCATATTGTTAGGCGCCCTTCGACACTCATCTCCTCGAATACCCTGCCGCGGTATTCGATTACATGGCCGGTGCCGCCCGCCGTGCCGATTACCCCGATAATGTGGAGAATGAGGTCCTTGGGAGTGACCCCGGGGCCGAGCGGTCCTTCGACGCGAACCTCCATGGATTTCGACTGGCGCAATTGCAGCGTCTGAGTTGCCAGCACATGTTCGACCTCGCTGGTTCCGATCCCGAAGGCTAGGGCGCCTATTCCGCCATGGGCTGCGGTATGGCTGTCACCGCAAACTATCGTGGCACCAGGGAGCGAAAAGCCCTGTTCGGGGCCGACGACATGTACAATGCCCTGTTCTGGCGCAGTTGCGTCGATATAGTCGATGCCAAAGGCCGGGGCGTTGGCTTCCAGTGCGGCCAATTGCGCAGCACTCTGCTTGTCCTCGATCGGCAGGCGCAAACCGTCGGCATCGACACGCGGCGTTGTTGGCAGATTGTGGTCTGGTACGGCAAGCGTAAGGTCCGGGCGGCGGACCGTCCGGCCGGCGAGGCGGAGCGCCTCGAAAGCTTGCGGGCTGGTGACCTCGTGGACGAGGTGGCGGTCGATATAGAGGAGGCAGGTCCCGTCATCCAAACGTTCGACGACGTGGCTGTCCCAGATCTTCTCGTATAATGTGCGCGGTTTGCTGGCCATCGCGAACGATCTTGACGCAGGATTGCCACGCCCGCAAAAAGGCAAATCCAGAGTCTTCCAAACTTAACCTTTCTCTGCTCTACTGACACTTATGTCAGCAAAGCCGTTTTCCTTTCCGATCAAGGTCCTTCCGGACGATATCGATTTCATGGGGCACGTGAACAACGCGCGCTATCTCACCTGGGTTCAAGACACAGTTCTTGCACACTGGCAGAAACTGGCGCCTGCAGAAGAGGTTGCAAGCAAGGCCTGGGTCGCACTCAAGCACGAGATCACCTATCGCAAGCCGGCGTTCCTGGACGACGATGTGATTGCAGAAACCGTGCTCGAAAAAATCGCTGGAGCGCGCAGCTTCTACAACACGGTAATCCGCCGGGGCGAGGATGTGCTGGCGGAGGTGAAAAGCATGTGGTGCTGCATCGATGCCGAAAGCCTGCGTCCCGCACGTATCAGCCGCGATGTCGCCGAAAAACATTTCGGCATGCCGCGCAAACCGGCAGCGTCTTCCGGTAACTGAATGCGAACGGCAGGCTTTGCCTGTGCCTCGACACGCCCTATATCGGTGAAATGCAGTATCTTCTGCCCATAGCCATAGTCCTTGCAACTGTCTTCGCGATGGAATGGATCGCATGGGCTAGCCACAAGTACGTCATGCATGGTTTTGGTTGGGCATGGCACCGCGATCATCACGAACCGCATGAAAAACTGCTCGAGAAAAACGATCTTTACGCGATCGTTGGTGCGGCGATGAGCATTTCGATGTTTGCTTTAGGTAGCGTGTGGGTGATGGGCGCGAGCGCCTGGTGGCCCGGTACATGGATCGGGCTCGGTATTCTGATATACGGTATAATTTATACGCTGGTGCATGACGGCCTGGTCCACCAGCGGTATTTCAAATGGGTGCCAAAGCGTGGCTATGCCAAACGTCTGGTGCAGGCTCACAAGCTGCATCATGCGACGATTGGCAAGGAAGGTGGCGTAAGCTTCGGGTTTGTTTTCGCCCGCGATCCGGCCAAACTGAAGGCGGAACTGCGGCGCCAGCGTGAAGCAGGGATTGCGGTAGTTCGCGAGAGCGCCGGGGCATAAGGCCATAGCCGATACTCTTGATTTGACCGGCAACTGGGATGGAAGTTTCCGCTATCCCGGCGGGCGAATGGAAACGCCCTTCCGCGTACAGATAGAGGAAATGGGCGGGCATTTTTCCGGCTCGCTGATTGAACCCGATCTCTACCGCCCGACAGCCACAATTGGGGCCGAATTGTCGGGCATTCGTAGCAATCGCTCGATCGATTTCACCAAGATCTACGTGAATTCTCTAACCGGGTACGAAAACCCGGTCGACTACGTTGGCAGGTTATCGGCAGATGGCCTGGTGGATTCGGGTGTTTGGAGCCTGCTCGACATGAATTGAACATTCGAGATGTACCGCGAGCAGGGGGTATTTGAAACCGAAAAGGCCGAGACCGTCGAAACGGTCCCGGCCTCTGGAATGCTGTTCTGAATATCCCGACCTACCGGGCGTAGTTTACGTAAAGTCCATGAATCAGGCCGGGAATAAACCCGAGCAATGTAAGCACGAGGTTGAGCAGTGTGGTACCGCTCAGCCCGTGTTTTGCAGCCACGCCCAGCGGCGGAAGCAGAATAGTGGCGATGAGAATCAGGATTGCCATTTCAGATAACCTTTCTTCGCCTCCCGTCGTATGACCAATGAACGGTACGGCCTGTTTCGGGTTCCGGCGAAGTCATTCGTTTCGCGTCGCAATCCAGCTACCGCAGATCACCAATATGCCGACCGAAATCCAGTACCAGGGATCACCAAGCGTATACCACGTGAAGACCGCACCGGTTGCCATTGCGCCGATCGCAATCGTCTTGGACGAACGGCTTATGGCTCGCCTTTCGCGCCAGTCGCGCACTTGGGGGCCCCAATGGGGATGATCGAGAATTTTCTGCTCAAGCTCCGGACTGGAACGGGCGAAAAAATAGACCGCCAGCAACAGGAAAGGCACGGTCGGCATGATCGGCAAGACTGCGCCAATCGCACCAAGGCCCATGGCAAGAAAGCCGAGACCCTTGTAGATCGGCTGCCTCACGCTAGTCGGCCGCAATCCGTGCAGCATGTTCCTGCACCAGCGCGATCATGTTCGGCACGCCCTGTGTACGATTACTCGACAGCTGGTTTTTCAGGTCGAATGGTTCGAGCTTTTCCGCAATGTCCATTTGCGCAACCTGGTCGGCAGGCTTGTCCTGCACGGCAGCAATGACCAGTGCGACAATGCCTTTCGTTATCGCTGCATTGCTATCGGCAAGGAAGTGCAGGGTGCCGCCGCTCTCGGTAGGATAGACCCAAACCTGGGCGCTACAGCCTCGGACCAGCGTGGCGTCGGTTTTGAGCGCTTGTGGCATCTCTTCGAGTTCGCGGCCCAGTTCGATGAGCAGGCGGTAGCGTTCGTCGCCTTCGAGGAACTCGTATTCTTCGGCAATATCGGAAAGTTTACGCATGTCGCGCCTTTAGCGACGGGGTGTCGCAACGTCCATCGACCTCAGCCGGACAGGCCGCCGGGCCGCGTAAATGCGTGATAGACGACGTAGAACCAGCCGAAAAAGCCATGGATTGCCGCCTAGACGATCGATTTATGCAGACCCCAGCTTATGGCGACCGCGATCGCGCTGCCAAGGCCGATACCGGCGCGAGCAGCATCGGTTCTGATCACGGTCAAAGATCCACCCCACTGGCAATTGCCTCGAGCTTCTTGATACGCTCTTTTAGGTCGGACAACTCGATACGCGCTGCACCGATCGACGAGCCTGCATCCGTTTCGCCTTTCGCGCTTCGGCCCTCGAGTTCCTGTCGCTTCAGCTCCAGCCAGCCATGCCAGGCTCTGAGCAGCGCACCGGCCACGATGGTCAGTCCGACCAGCGAAGTAGCTGCGATTATCATAGTCGGTTCGGGCATTTCCTCATGTCCTCCTTGAACCTGTTCGATCCTCAATCGGCCTGCTTGTCCCGCAGCGCTTCGATCTCGGCGGAAATTCTTTTTGTTTCCATCGCGTCCAGCGAATTGCCATCGGTGGCGATCCGTTCGAGTACCTTGATCCTCTCGCGAAGCTCGGCGATTTCGCGCTGCTCTTCGGCATCGTTCTCTTCGATACGAGTCTTGTCGGTATTCTTGGCAATCTTACCCATCGCCTTGTATCGCTCGGTCATGACGCCAGCGATGGTGCTGATGGCGACGATCAGGACTATGGCGGTCCAGAACGTCATCGCGCGCTTTCCTTGGCCGTTGTCCGTTCGTCGGCTTCAAGGTCGCGCAATTGTTCGATCTGAAGTGCGAGTTTGTT
>CATMNW010000147.1 GCA_950071875.1 uncultured Erythrobacteraceae bacterium
TGGGCCTGAAACGGCATGGATGTCAAACCGGCGGGTTGCGGCATCGGCCCAAGGAACCTAACCCCCATCGGGACGTTAGAAGCGCGCACCTTAAGGAAGGGGTCTAAATGTCGCTTGGTGATCAAATTGCTCGTAACCTGCCGTACCTGCGCCGCTATGCGCGCGCACTGACCGGTTCGCAGGCCACGGGAGACGCATTCGTACGTGCCACGCTGGAAGCCGCACTGGCCGACAGCGAACTCAAGGAATCGCTCGAAGGTGGGCGCGTCCCGCTCTACCGCGCCTTCAACAAGGTGTGGGGCAGCGCCTATATGGAAACGCCCGACAGCGGCTCCGATTTCAGCGGCCACGAAGAAGCGGCCAGCGGGCGACTTAAGGCGATTACGCCGATGAACCGCCAGGCGCTGTTGCTTACCACTCTGGAGGATTTCTCCACCGATCAGGCGGCGGAGATCATGGAAGTCTCCGAAGAGGATATTGAGAAGCTGGTTCAGGAGGCGGTCGAGGAAATCGATCGCGAGACCTCGACCGAAGTGCTCATCATCGAAGACGAGCCGCTGATTTCGATGCAGCTCGAAGATCTGGTTACCTCGCTCGGCCATCAAATCTGCGGGACTGCCGCCACGCGGACGCAGGCGCAGGAAGTGGTCGCGGAAAAGACCCCCGGCCTCGTCCTCGCCGACATCCAGCTTGCCGACGGGTCGTCCGGCCTCGACGCGGTGGACGACATCCTGGCGATCGGCAGCGTTCCGGTCATCTTCATCACCGCCTATCCCGAACGCCTTCTCACCGGTGACCGGCCTGAACCGACCTATCTCGTCACCAAGCCGTTCCAGGAACAGACGGTCCGCGCGGCGATCAGCCAGGCGCTGTTCTTCGGATCGAGCCGCCCGCTCGGCTGATCCACGAGTTCATCGGACAACAAAAAGCCCGGGCTTCGCAGCCCGGGCTTTTTCGTATGCGCCTTATCCTACGCGCTTGCCATCGCGGCGCCAACAGCGCGTCGGTCAGTGCCCCCTTCCACCGGGGCCCTTGCTGCGCAGTTCGAATTCGCTCGGCTTGCGGATGGGCACCAGCAGGGT
Source organism: uncultured Erythrobacteraceae bacterium (assembly GCA_950071875.1). Classification (GTDB taxonomy): domain Bacteria; phylum Pseudomonadota; class Alphaproteobacteria; order Sphingomonadales; family Sphingomonadaceae; genus Qipengyuania. The sequence goes on from CATMNW010000147.1 coordinate 1,083, forward strand.
GCAGCGCACGCCGTCGGGACTGAACTCCAATTCGACGGGGTGGCGCAGTTCGTGCGCTACGATCTTTTCGATCAGGTCCGTACCGAAACCGCGACGCTGGGGTTTGACGACCTGCGGCCCGCCGCTCTCCACCCATTCGATCCTTGCGAGCACGTCCGAGACCTTGCTCCAGTGCACGGTCACGACGCCCCCGGCGACACTGAGTGAACCGTATTTCGCGGCATTGGTCGCCAGCTCGTGAATAGCGAGGCCAAGGGACAGGGCATCGTTCGGTGCAAGCTCGGTGTGCGGGCCGACCAGATCAAGTGTGTGATCGTCGCCGCGCGTATAGGGAGCCAGTTCGACTTCGACCACAGACTGGATCGGCGTGGTGCCCCAATCGGATTGCGTGAGAAGATCGTGCGTTGCTGACAGCGCCCTGATACGTCCATCGATACCTTCCGCGAACTCGTCGAGGTCGCTTGCCCGCCGGCGGGTCAGCGAAACGATCGAGAGGACGTTGGCCAGCGTGTTCTTGACGCGGTGGTTAAGCTCGCGCGTCAGCGAATTGCGTATCGAGTTCTGTTCTTCGAACCAGTCGATCGCACGCCTGTCTTCCATCGTCTGCTGGGTGAGAAGGCGCGATACCAGCATCAGCAGGCTCGCGACGGCGAGACCGAAGAGCAGGGTAATCATCGACATTGCCGACAGCCCTCCCTCCCGGGCCGATTGCACTTCGAGCACCATGGGCCGGTTGGCGAGCGAGAGCTGGCGCGAGGTTACCGAGCGCCCATCCACCCATGCATCGCTTTTGGAAAGTACGACCGGTTCGTCGCCGCCACTGTCGATGAGCCGCGACCCCACGACATCGTAGCTGACAAGTTCGGCTGCGGAATCGAGGAACTGCTCCGCATTGAACGGGCTGTAGATAAAGCCCTTCAGATCGCGAGAATTGCTTCGCCCTTCATAGACAGGCATATAAATAAGGAAGCCCAGCGCATCGATATCGCCTTCCTGGACAAGGACGATCGGCCCGCTTGCGGTTGGGCGGTCATTGGCCGCTGCAAAATCCATCGCTTCGCGGCGGGTGCTCTCCGAATACATATCGAACCCGAGAGCCCGCCGGTTACGGACCGTGTCCGGTTGAAGATAGAGTATCGGCGTCATGAGGTTGCGCGGCTGTTCTTCCAGCGATGGCCGCACCCGCTGTTCTGCCATCCGGCTGACGCCCAGCCGCTCCTCGAAATTCGCGAGCTCCTGACGGGTAATCACGGGTGCCCAGCCTATGCCTTCACCTCCGCGATAATTCGCATCGAGCCGCAGCTCAGAAACAAATCTGCGAAACAGTTCGGGAGTGACTTCGTCCTGCGTGGCAAGCAGCGCTGCGCCGGCCCTCAGATAAGCTGCAGATGTGTAGGAGCGACGCTCGATGGCCGAACTCAACGCCTGCGCCTTACGGGCGACATCGGCGGCGTCCCGTTGTTTCTCTCCACGCTCGATGGAGAAGACGCTTAGCACCGTGATCGCCGTGACCAGCAGGAAGATCATTACCGGGATCGCACGCGGGTAATCGATCAGCCAACGCCTTCGGCGGCCCTTGCGTTGGAGTTCTTCGGTAACCAGCTGTCTTGCCCCTGTGGATTAATCCGGCTTTACTATATGCCGCGCTAGGCAATTTGTTCCGAACGAACGATGGCGGGAACCCATCGCGTTTTTGCGCGTTGTGCGAAGCACATCGGGATCGAACCATGTTTCTGCGCTACAGTGCAGGGATGCGGCAATTGAGGGCAATACCTTTTTCGTCATGACATCAGACAAACATACCAAAGCGCCGCGCAAGACCGTCGGCGGTGAACCTGCGCATCCGGGCGCTGCTGACAAGTCGCAAGATCCGGACTGGGCGAACGGACTGAGGCGCCTTTACGATTCCGTCGTCGAGGAACCATTGCCCGACAGTTTCCAGGATCTTCTCGACCAGCTGGATTCCAAAGCCTGATGGCCACGGAGAAACGGACGGCCTCCGAAAAGGCCGATTTCAAGCGCGAACTGACCGATGTCGTTCCCCATTTGCGTGCATTTGCCCGCGGGTTGTGCGGCCGTGCCGATATGGCCGACGATCTGGTACAGGAAACTCTGCTCAAGGCCTGGGCCGCGCAGGAACGGTTCCAGCCCGGTACGAGCATGCGAGCGTGGACATTCGTGATCCTGCGCAATGCCTACCTTACCGACATGCGGCGCAACCGCTTTCGCGGCGAGTATGACGAAACGGTTGCCGAGCGTGTTCTTACGGCACCCGCCGGACAGGAAGAGCCGATCCATCTTTCGGACATGCACCGTGCACTGCTGACCCTGCCGCCGGAACGGCGCGAAGCGCTGCTGCTGGTAGGTGCGGGCGGATTTTCCTACGAAGAAGCAGCGACTATCTGCGACTGCGCGGTGGGCACGATCAAGAGCCGCGTCGGCCGCGCACGTGCAGCGCTCAACACCATGTTGGCCGATGGCAGCATACCCAAGCGCTCGATCGGCGACGACGCTGCGCATCGCGCCATTCTCGAAGAACTGGACGATGTCGCAAGTGGCCAGGGTGCGAGGCGGAATTAAGGGCTGCTTCGCGCACGAGCCGCTTGTCATGATTCATGTGGATTGGCAGATAAGCGGTGATGAGCAACGCCGACCCTTCACAGGAAACGGAAGCGCCGGCCAATCTTAGCCGGTCGCGCAGGCTTGCCTTCGCGGAACAGGAACTGCGCCTGATTTCATCGCTGGTGCTGTTGATCGGACTGGGGCTGTTCTTCGCCCTGCCATTCGTCCTGTCGATCGGTGCGGTGGTGTTCCTACCGGTTGTTACAGCGCTGGTCCTGACGGTGATCCTTTCTCCACTGGCCGACAAGCTCAATGGCTGGGGCCTGCCCAACGCACTGGCATCGCTAACCGCGCTGCTCTTCTTTTTCGCCATCCTGCTGCTGGCCCTGGCGTTGATCCTGCAACCCGCCGTGGCGCTGTTCGACGATGTGCCCGCGATGGCCAACCGGGTCATGGCGCGTTTCGGCGAATTGCGAGAACAGTTTGCCTGGATCGCCACGATCAATGCGCAACTTGCGGCGCTCATGAATAGCGACGGCACGCGCGAAGTGGTGCTTGCTGCGCCGAGCCTGCTCGAACAAGTAGCCTTTGCCACGCCGAGCCTCGTGCTCGAAACGGTCCTGACATTGCTGATGGCCTATTTCATGATCGAGGCGCGCGTACGCCTTCGCCAGCGCCTGCTGTTCGGGCGCGCCAGCTTCGGCACCAGCATCAAGGCTGCACGCGTGATTCGCGAAGTGCAGGACAGGGTCGCTGCTTATATCCTCACGGTCGGGTGGATAAACGCGCTGGTCGGCGTGGTTGTTGCGCTGGGCGCCTGGGCGCTCGGGGTCGATGCGCCGATCATGTGGGGCGGTCTGGCAGCCATGCTCAATTTCCTGCCCTATGTCGGCCCCATCGTGATGATCGCCCTGCTCGGCCTGTTCGGCATCGGCACTGCAGACACAGTAGTGCTCGGACTGGTTCCGGCAATTGCCTATCTTGCATTGCACACGGTTGAAGCGAACTTGATTACACCTTCGGTACTTGGTGCCCGTTTTACCATGAACCCGGTGATGATCCTGATCGCGCTTTCCTATTTCACCTGGATATGGGGCGTTTTCGGCGCGCTGCTTTCGGTACCGATCCTGTTGATGCTGACTGCGCTGTTCGATCATATCGGCAGGGCCAACCTGGTTGGTTTCATCTTCGGCGAACCCCTGTTCGCAAGCGGAATATTCGAGGACGAGGCTGCGCCGCAGCCTCCCTCGACCTAGTCGGGCCCCCTTCGCATGAAAAAGCCCGCCACCCCGTTCACGGATGGCGGGCCTTTCAGGCTTGGTCAGCGCAGACCTTAGCCGGGATATTCCCAGGTCGTGCCACGCGCGAGATTTTCGCTCGCGAAGCTCCAGTTGAGCTTGCCGTTCACGGCCTTGAGATATTCTGGGCGCGCGTTCTGGTGGTCGAGATAGTAGGCATGTTCCCACAGGTCGATCACCAGCAGCGGGGTCACACCGTCCTGGTCGGCAAGCGTATCGCCATCATGCGTTTCTTCGATCGTCAGGCCGCCATCCTTCACAGCCAGCCAGACCCAGCCGCTGGCGAAGTGGCCTGCACCACGCTCTGCCAGTTTTTCCTTCAGGCCGTCCACCGAACCGAAGGTGCTGTCGATCATGCTCTTCAGTTCATCGGAAGCAGAAGTTTCCTCGGCAGCCATGGAGTGCCAGTAAAAGCCGTGGTTCCAGCTCTGCGCCGAGTTGTTGAACAGGCCCTGGTCGCTGTTGCGGGCCGAAGCGATGACCGCCTCAAGGCTCTTGTCCGCAAGGTCGCCGCCTTCGATGGCAGCGTTCGTCTTGTCGATGTACGCCTTGTGGTGCTTGCCGTGGTGATACGAAAGCGTCTTTGCCGAGACCGCAGGTTCAAGCGCAGTGTCGTCGTAAGGAAGGTCGATCAGCTCAAAAGCCATGAAAAATCCCCTGTAAGGTTGGTGTGAAAGGTATCTCGTGTTTGCATCCCTAACGCGCCGAAGCCCGCGAGGTTGCACATAGAGGCGATAAACGGCGCGAAAAGGGGGGCGAGTGGTCTTTTCTTCGCGCGCCATCCGCGCCATGGGGGTCGCAGGCAACCAGGAGATGCCCCTTACATGGCTCGGAAATTCTTCGGCACCGATGGCATTCGCGGACGCACCAACGAAGGCGTGATGACTGCTGCCACCGCCATGCGCGTAGGCCAGGCCGCGGGCACGCATTTCCTGCGAGGCGGGCATCGGCACCGGGTCGTTATCGGCAAGGACACGCGCCTTTCCGGCTACATGATGGAAAGCGCGCTGGTGGCGGGCTTCACCAGCGTGGGCATGGACGTGATCATGACCGGCCCGTTGCCGACGCCCGCAATCGCCCTTCTCACTCGGGAAATGCGCGCGGATCTCGGCGTGATGATTTCCGCCAGCCACAACCCGTTCGAAGACAATGGGATCAAGCTGTTCGGACCCGACGGGTACAAACTGTCCGATGATGCGGAGGCCGCAATCGAGCGACTTCTGGAGCAGGAGCCATTGCTGGTACAGTCCGAACGTATCGGCCGCGCACGCCGGATCGAGGATGCACGTGGCCGCTACATCCATGCCGTGAAGCAATCGGTTGCATCGGACATCCGGTTCGACGGGCTGAAGGTGGTGGTCGATTGCGCCAACGGCGCTGCCTACCAGGTCGCGCCCAGTGCGATCTGGGAACTGGGCGCGGAAGTGATTGCCATGGGCGTCAGGCCCAACGGTCTGAACATAAATGACGGCGTCGGCTCAACGCACCTTGACGCCGTCCAGCAACGCGTTGTGGAAGATGGCGCTGACCTTGGCATTGCCCTGGATGGCGATGCCGACCGCCTGATCGTGATCGACGAGAAGGGCCGGACCGTCGACGGCGACCAGATCATGGCGCTGATCGGCAGCCGCTGGGCCAGAGATGGGCGCCTGAAAGGCGGCGGCGTGGTGGCCACAGTCATGTCCAACCTAGGGCTGGAGCGGTTTCTTGCCAGTCATGGACTGAACCTTGTTCGAACCCAGGTTGGCGACCGCTACGTGCTCGGCGCCATGAAATCGGGT
>CATMNW010000148.1 GCA_950071875.1 uncultured Erythrobacteraceae bacterium
CCGAGCGACTGACACTGGCGGTAGGTCATCCAGTAAGGCGAGGCGTAGCTGCAGCCATCGGCCACCATCCACAGCCAGAAGGTGTTCATGCCGCGATAGGGCGGGACTTGGTCATGGGAGTTCTCCTGATCGCCGAGACGGACATGTCCCGGTTCACGAAAAGCAAAAGCTCCCTCCTCTCTCGTCTAATGATGACGGCTTTGCGCCCTAATTTCGGCCGTTCCAATTCTTGCCCGAAACGCCCGAAAGCGGACGTCTATTGCGCCCTCGCGCTACGGCAAGTCGCCCCAGGCTTCCGATGATATGGCATTCGCGGATCTTGTCCGCCTGGCAGGATCGTAACATCTGTCAAAGTTCGTTGCGGAGCGCCGAGATGAACGTTCTTACGATCGATCTCGTCCAATTGCTGCGAGACCAGCTGATAGAAGTCCTGGGACGGCTTTGTATCCTGATCGGATAGCGCGAGCAGTTCTCGAACTTGCGCCATGCTGAACCCGAGTTCGCGCGTGCGACGCAAAAAGGTTAGAGTCGCCAAATGCTCGTCGGAGTAATCGCGATAAACAATATCGGTCCGGTCGGCCGCTGGCCGGATGCCCTCGCGCTCGTAATAGCGGATCGTCTCCGCCTTCGTGTCGGTGGACCTTGTCAATTCGCCTCTAAGAATCGCTTGATCCTGTCCGGGTCAGAAGGCTCGGGCGGCGACTTCAGTATGACTCGATTCGGGTCGAAGTGATTTCGGGCGAGGAGATAGAGGGTCTCGCCGATCAAACCAACTCGACTACGCGTTCCGACATCGACCAATGTCGGTGATGAACGTCACTTACCGAAGCATTCGCTAACGAGCTTTTCTCGAAGAGAGAAAGCTTCGGTGTATTGTTTTCCTGCGGCGCCGCGCGGCATGAAATTCCACCTGGCGCACTATAAGCTCCAGATCGTCCTTCCCGATATCGAAAGTTTCTCCCAAATCTCTCAGTGCGGCCTCGATATCGTCGGAATGTGGCGCAGTAGGCTCATGCTGTGGTATAGCCTGCGCTCCGATTGATCGCGCCTGATGAGGATAGTTGTGTCCGGAAATCCTATGATATAGGACACCGACGATCACCAGACATACTGCATTGAAAACAATGGGCAGAAAGACGAAGCTATATCCTAGGGCTTCGATGGTTTCTCCGCCGATGACCGCCGTGAGCGCCGCTGCTCCCCCGGGAGGATGCAGGCTGCGCGTGAGCGACATCGCCAGGATGGCAAGTCCTACAGCGAAACCGGCTGCAACGTGCGGCGAACCAAAAAGATGCGCGCAGAATACGCCCGCAAAGGCAGAAATCGCATTGCCGCCTATAACCGGCCAAGGCTGAGCTAGGGGACTCGCGGGAACGGCGAAGACGAGCACGGCCGACGCTCCCATCGGAGCGACGATGAAAGGTAGGATCGCGCTATCGTTCAGGATCCACGACGCGATGAAGCTTGTAAGAGCGATACCCGTCAGGCCGCCGGCGCACGCCAACATGCGATCGCGCAATGTGGCTCCAGCAAGAATCGGTTCGAAGATGCGTCGCATGGTAGCCTGTTTTGATGTCATCGCCTGGCGCCAATGCGGTACCCAATGCCGGGAAACGAGGCAAAATTCGCAATCATACTGATAGACGCACTATCTACCGGCAGCGTGGCGCACCATCACGGTAACCATTCGCCTTGCAATCACGAGCGCTGTCTCTTTGTTCCCTATTCTCACCGCCAACACTCAAGGCGCGCTTTCTTCGATTCCAGATTGCTCAAATCGTGCCCTGAAGCTATTTGCTTCGATCAACGGTAATCCCAAAGGGCTTTTGCACTTTGTAGATTATGAGGCATGGAGCTAAGCTGCTCGGTCCTTCAGTGTCGGCTGTCGCACTTAGACAATCCGCAAGCAGCATTCCTTACCAGAACGATCAGGCCAGTCGATCGCAGCGCCGGCTTGCGTTCCGATGAGACCGACGCCCACGACGGTAATCGCCACAAATTGTTTGATTGAGAACGTCTAGTCACTCCTCATCAGACAGTTTGCCGATGAGTTCGCCGTGCTTAGTGTGCTGCATGTGGGCCAGGCGGCCATCGACAGCCTTTGTGATGCCATCCCGGCGCTCTGCTAGAGTCTGTTTCGCAAGCTCGCCTTGGTCGTGGGGGGATTTTTATTTGCCATGGCAGTATTTAGCCAATGCGAGCACTGAGCAGGCACGCTAAGGAACGAAGTGCAGGAACGGCTGTTCAAAACGATGCTGGTGAGGCGGTTTCGTGCGCCTTGTGCCATAGAGCCTTCGACCCGTTCAAATGGTGCACCCAGTCTTGTCTACCTCCTTAGAGCGACTGGGCGCCAGTACCCCCTCGGAATAGCAACAGGACCGCCCGCATGAAGTGCTTAGGCTCGCTGGAATCAAGCACTTGCCAATGATAGCCATTTGATGGGCTGGTATGGAACTGGCTCTGCGCTTTCAGTTGTTCGATTCGAACTGATGGTGTAGCCCTGCCGTTTCAAGCTTCCCTTGGCGGCAGGGCATTCTTCCCTGAAAGCTTCTGAATGGCTCCGCAATGCCTTCGATGGCGTTTCGAGCCATCACCTCTGCCGAAAATGGTTCAAGAGGGGAGTCATGATTAGATGCGATGCTTGCGGCATGACTGGCGATGAAACCGCGATGGACAATCACGTATGTAGGGTTGAAATTGAAGCTGTAGATGAGCGGCCTGATGGAAAGGCGCTAATGACAGGAAGTGCTTATGCCATGGCGATAGGGTTGTGCATCACCCTCATTGCATCGCTCGCCTATGCCAACGTAGGCAACGACCTTTACAGCTTTTCCAATGAGTATGCTGTGCAACAGGCTGCTAGAAGTGCTGGTTTATACTGGTCTACTGTAATGCTCGGTAGCGGTTTGTTCTCAGTCGGTCTGCTGCTCTGGTGCACAGGATACATTGCGAAAGCCATCAGCTTTCTGCCATCGAATAGAGTTGGTTGCCTGAAAAGCGATGAGGATCTCTTCTCATTGTTGAGAAGGTCGGACGCTGCGCTTTACAAGGCGAAGGCTGATGGACGCAATGTGGTTCGCTGCGCTGACGGAGACGCGACTCAGTCAGCGCACGGCGTTTTCGCTTCGGCTAGCTGGGGTCGTGAGACGCAGGGCGACAGGAGTGGAAATAGGGGTGTAGAAACAAGCTCGAAACTGTCAGCTTTTGGCGTCCACGACCGTATTAGCCTCCCCTCCTAGAACGAAGATCCAGATAACAATGCAGGCGATCCACCCCGCGTTGAATATGATAAGTGCTGTCCACACCGCTGCCGGTGTTGCCCTCCGTTTTCCTGGCCCGCGCACCAATTCACCCGGCCTATTCCCGCGGAACACGCGAGCGACATCGCGCAGGTGTAGCAAGAGCCAAATGCCCGCGCCCAAGCTGACGACTGCAAAAAGCGCGATGAGAGCAGGAAGGAACCACAACGGCATTGAAGAAACTCCTTTCGGACCGAAATCAGACAGCCGAGCTGAAACGACGGACGGACTGCGGACGGTAGGTATCGAACAAGGCAGCGATCACGCGTGCATAGGGCAACCCGCTCGCTGTAATGGATAATTGGTCATTATCGAGGGTTGCAAGCTCGAGCTCGATGAAAGGGCGAAGGGCGTTGAGCACAGGCTCATCCAACACAGGGTCGATCGTCGCGCTGCCACGGCATAGGAGTGCTTCTATTATTTCCCCGCGCACTCGGTCGTCGTCGGTCCGAGCGATGCCCACCGCCGTTGTCAATCGGCTCTGGCTGGCTTGCATCCTGTAGCGACCGCTATTCTTCTCGTTCTGGGCAAGCAGCTTTGGGAAACTGCTTACTGCCGAACTGCCGAGACCAATCAGGACCAGTGACTGATCGTCCGTGAAGCCTTGAAAGTTTCGCCGCAGCTTCCCCGTCGCAGATGCTTGGGCGAGCGGATCGCTGGGTTTGGCAAAGTGGTCGAAACCAATGGAGCGGTAGCCCTGCTCGGTCAGGTAAGCATGCCCGAGTTGAGCCATAGCAAACCTTTCTTCCGGATCTGGAAGGGCGTTGCCGTCGATGACGCGCTGTCGCGCAATCAGATGCGGAACATGAGCGTAACCGAAGAGCGCGATGCGGTCCGGTGCTATGGCGACCGTGCGCTGTAAGCTGTCATGGAGGTCGTCCTGCGATTGGTGCGGGAGACCATACATCAGATCGAAATTCAGGGAGGTAATCCCATTCTGACGAAGAAGGTCTACGCTGCGTTCGATTAGGCCTTCGGGCTGAACCCGGCCGATCGCCTCCTGGCAGTGTGGTGCGAAGGTCTGCACACCGAGGCTTGCACGTTCGATCCCGACACTCCCGATCGCCTGCGCCCATTCCGCCGAAAATGTTCGGGGGTCGAGCTCGATCGAAAATGTGGGATCATCGATCTTGAAGCGTGCGATCAGGCAGTCGACGAGCGATAGGAATTCTGTTGGGCTGATCGCATTTGGGCTGCCGCCGCCGAACGCGATCCGACGCACATGTGCGTCGCTCCGCAACATATCGGAAACGAGATCTATCTCGCAGACCAGCGCATCAAGATAGGATTCGAGCCGCTGCCGTTTGCCAGACTTGCCCGTGTTGCACCCGCAGTAGAAACAGATTTTCTCGCAGAACGGGATGTGGACGTAGAGCGAAACGGCGCCGCTCGCATTGCCAAGAGCCTCGGCAAAATGGGTGGCTGACAAGGGGCCGAACTCGGCCGCAGTCGGATAGCTGGTGTAGCGGGGAACCGGAGTTGCCAGCAGATCGGGGTGATAGGTCCACATGGCGGGCTCGTTGCTCGTATTCGAGATCGTATTCATTGCGCTGGATCAATTCGCTTACGGGAACAGGACGCGTGGCAACCCTCGCTATGACAGGGCGCTGTGGGAGGCGATTCGCGCATCGGGATCGGAATGCTAAGGACACCGCCGCCGCATAGACGTGTTTCGATGGTCTGAGCAGCAACAGGAACCGGTCCGAATGATGCCGGAAGCAAGGCCAGAAAGGCGAACCTCGTCTTCATCGGCACCCTTCCTCATCTTCGTTGGTTGAATTCCGGCCATCATCCTCGTCATCGATAAGGATACGGTTTGCCGCACCGTCGAGATCTTCGAACTGGCCGTCGCGCATGGCCCAGAAGAACAGGACCAACCCGGCACCGCCCAGAAACAGCGCGACCGGGATGAGGAAGACCAGCACGTTCAAGGTGCGTTTCTCATGCGCGCCAGCCGCAGGGAATTTCCAACGACAACCAGTGAACTGAGCGACATGGCTATGGCGGCGATAAGGGGTGTCACGAGACCCGCGAGCGCGAGCGGCACTGCAACCACATTGTAGCCGATCGCAAATCCGAAGTTCTGGCGGACGATACGCATCGTCCGGCGGGCGATGGTGACCGCCAAGGCAACCGGCATCAACCCCTTGCCGAGGAACACCGCGTCCGCGGCCTGTTGGCTCACGTCACTAGCGGTGCTGGGCGCGATGGAGGCATGGGCTGCTGCCAGCGCAGGACCATCATTGATCCCATCGCCTACCATCAGCGGGCGGCGTCCGTCTGCTTTCAAGGTATCGAGCAGGGCCAACTTGGTATCGGGACGCATTTCGCCTTCGCTTTCAATACCAAGCTCGCCCGCAAGTGCGCGGACGGGAGAATGCCGATCGCCTGAGACGATCCTGCTTTCCAAGCCGCTTGCATCAAGTGCCGCGAGCGTCTGGGCGGCATCGGCCCGCACCGGATCCGCATAAACGATGGCGATTTTTTCCTCACCAATGTGCAGCGTCGATGCGATCCCCGTTTGATCCAAAGCCCCACGAGCCAATGAGACGGGAATCTCGCCGTGCATCCCGCTTATGCCTTGTCCTCCTGTTTCGGTGATCGCAGTGAGCGATGCCGGTGAAACGCCTGCCGCTCCGAGCGCGAACATGATGCCCCTACTTAAGGGGTGTCTGCTAGACTGCGCGAGGGCTAGCGCGATAGCCTTTTGGTCTTTCGTGAGATGATCGAGGCTTGGAACAGGCTCGCCCAGTGTCAGCGTTCCGGTCTTGTCGAACAGTGCGGTATCGACCTCGGCCAGCCGCTCGAGCGCGCTTCCGTCCTTGACCAGCAGCCCTCGTCTGGCGAGCGCCCCTGAAGCAACCACCTGAGCAGCTGGAACCGCTAGCCCCATGGCACACGGACAGGTAATGATAAGAACTGCGATTGCGATCACGAGTGACTGGTGCCAGCCGGCCCCGGCGATCATCCATCCAACGAACGCCAGCAAAGCAAGAGTATGGACGGCGGGCGCATAAAGGCGCGATGCACGGTCGGCGATACGGACGTAATGACTGCGCGACTGCCCCGCCTCATCCATCAGCCGCGCAATCTCGGCAATCGCCGTGTCGGACGAGGCGGCAGTAACGCGCACGCGGATAGGATCGCCGAGATTGATCGCTCCGGCGTAAACCGTATCGCCAACACCGGTGGGCTGAGGCGTGCTTTCGCCGGTAACCATCGCATTGTCGATCGAGCTTTGTCCGTCTTCGATCACACCATCCGCCGCAAGCGCCTCACCCGCAGCGACGAGCATGAGCATTCCCGGCTCAAGATGGTCCGCTTCGACCGTTCGGCTGGATCCATCTTCAGCCAAGACGCG
>CATMNW010000149.1 GCA_950071875.1 uncultured Erythrobacteraceae bacterium
ATCGCGGCCATGGTGCTCGGGTTCATCTTCTTCATCGGCGGTACCATGCTGTCGGGACTGCTGAACCCGTTGTTCTGGCTGATCTTCATCTTCTGGCTGGTGACCGAGTCCGGGGTGTTCGACCCGCTGTTCCCACCGGTTCTGCTATATCTGTCGCTGTTCAACCTGCTGGCGGGGAACGGACTGTTCATGTTCATCATGATGCTGGCACCGTTCCGCCGCAACTGGCTGTCGCTTGCGCCCTATAGCCTGACGGTTTTCTGGTACTGGGTGCTGATGTCGATTGCTGCCTGGAAAGGCGCCTGGCAGCTCATCACAAAACCCTTTTACTGGGAAAAGACCGAGCACGGCTTGTCCAAGCATACGGCTTCCGAAGTGAGCAAGGCGCAGGCGGGGCAACTGGCGGGATGAAATGGCGCGCTTTCGCCCCTTACCTGTTCCCGCTGGTGCTGGCCGGCGCAATCGCAGCATTGTCGGTACTTCTGTGGACTCGCGGCTATGTCTCGGCAAGCAATCTTGATTTGCAGGGTCGGACGCTGCTGACCTTGAGCGGAATGATCCGGTTCGAGAACGTGGTCACCGCATTCCCTCCGCTGCCGTATATCTCTGCGATCGGACTGGGGTACTTCTCGCCGCTGTTCAATGCGATCGATCTTGCTGTCGCGAGTGCCGTGCTGGCCGGTCTGTTGGTTGTTGCATGGTTTCGCGCCTTTCGCGGAAACGGGCTTTCGCTCCTTGAAGCAAGCGCAGCCTGCGCAGCGTTGACCCTCAACCCGGTTTTCCTTCGAGCGGCGACCGAGGGCATCGGCTTCATGTTGATACACTGGGGCTTGTGGCTCACCGCCCTTGGCACATTCAGCCTGCGCCGCGGTGAACGCGTCAACGATCTGATGCTGGTTTCGGCCGGCCTTTCTCTCATGGCATTTGCGCATCCTTTCGGCATGTTGCTGGTTTTCGCCAGCCTGCCGTTTCTCGCGCTCGTCATGCCTGCAGACCGGCTGCGTAATGCACCGATCCCCATGTATCTGATGCTCCTGTTCCCGGCGATCTTTTGCCTCCTGTCGTTCATGTATGTGAATTGGGTATTCGTAGGCGAAGGTACGGCATTTATTGCCACCATCAGTCGTGAAGCAGCAGGCTTGGGCGCGGATACCGCGGCGGGCGGCAACGGTGCCTCGTGGCGCAACCTTCTGCTGTCTTTCGTCAGCCTGTTCGCTGTGAGCCCTGTCTTATTTGCGTTCTTCGTCACTGCGCGGGGCATGGGGCCTTTGCGTTACGCCGTGCTGGCGGTGTTCGCGACCTTGCTGGCTGGAATGTTCCTGTCCCAGACTTTCGGCTTTTTTCCTTCTGTGTCGCTCGCGGCGAGCCTGGGCGTTACCGGCGCGGCGGCCTGTGTTGCGCGCTGGCCGATCAGCCGTCTCAACCGTGTCGAACTCAACCTTCTTACCGCGGGTGTAATCGGCGGCGCGGCGCTGCTCTTCGTGGATAGTGCGCATGAAACGGAACGCTGGCGCGCTGCGATGCTTGGCCGGAATGTTGCGGTAAGCGATCCCGAGCTTTCGGGTCTCGCCCGAGCGTTGACGGGGCGCGACAGGATTCTTTTCGATGCAGAGGCTGCCCCGGCCGTTATCGCGCTACGCGAGGATGCGCAGGGGATCTGGAGTAGCGGAACGCAGGAGTTTCGCCTTGCTTCGCTCCGGAACCGGACCGTCGCTGAAGTGCTGGTGGTCCGAAACCGCAATTCGGGGCTTGGTAGCGACCGTATTGGCCGCATATTTCCGACCCTGTATGACAATGGGGCGAGCGGGTATCGTCTGACCTATGACGGCGCACGCTGGCGGGTGTACGAAGCGAGCGATGAGGTGCAGCCATGAGCGATAACCGGCGATCCAAGATCCTGATTGTTGACGACGTTCCCGAAAGCGCGCTGATCACCAAATCGCTGCTCGCAAAAGGCAATTTCGTGGACGTCGAGATTGCTTCGGGAGGGTATGAGGCCCTCGAGAAATGCGGAGTGTCTGTCGACAGCGACGGCAAGGACGAGGGCGAGACAGATTTCCAGTTGGTCATCCTCGACATCGTGATGCCGGATATCGACGGGCTTGAGGTCTGCGCACATATGCGCATGTCTCAGCGTACGCGATACCTGCCGATACTCATACTCACCGCGACAAGCGACCTGGAGCTGATGAACCAGGCCTATATGGCCGGCGCGGACGACTTCCTGACAAAGCCGATCGATGAAATTCGTTTGCTGGCCCGCGTCCGAACATTGCTGCGGATCAAGCGAGAGCAACAGCGCCGCGAACTGCGCGAAGAAGACCTCAGGGTCCAGAACGCTGCGTTGAGGCAGGGGCAGGCCGGCATGAGCCTGATCGATCCGGACACCAGCTTGCTCAAGCGACGTTTGCTCGACCTGGTCGTTTCAGACTGTCTTTCGCTAGATCGCCCGGCAGCGATAATTCTTTTGCAGATCGTCGATTTCGACGCTTATGTTGCGCTTCATGGTGAAAAGAGTGCCGCACGCCTGACGAAGCGTCTGGGACAGATCCTTCAGGCGATCCCCGCTGCGCTCGGTATTCTCATGGTTGAAAATGGCCCCGGGTCTTTCATGCTGATCCATCCCGGCGCATCGAACGCAACCGCCCTCGAAGCCTGGAACCGCAAGGCACTCGAAGCTGTGGAACGCGCTGCCATTGCTCACGGCAATTCGATTCATTCCGAACATGTGACGCTGTGGACCGAAGTCTCCTGGGCCGAAGCGAACGATCTGACGCAGACGGCAGACGCGATCATCGACACCACCAAACAAGTCCTACTGGAGCGACAATGACCGGCAAAACTTGCGCATTCGCCTTTGCCCTGGCTTTCTTGGCGGGCCCCGCTCCACTCATGGCCCAGGAGAGCATGTCTGGCGACGTCGATCCGCAGGCGGACCGTGGGCAGGTTATCGCGACCCTGTACTATTCGAACAGCAGCAAGGGCTACGACCGAGACGGCAATACGATCGACATTGCAGACTACGAGAAGGTCGAACTGTTCCTGTTGGCCGAGTATGCGGTCACACCCGATTTGACACTTATCTTCAAACCCAGCTTCCGCAGCGTCACCGTTCAAGGGGGCGATGACGATCGCGGGTTGGGGTACACCGACATCGGCGGGCGCTATCGCTTCGCTGAAAATCAGGACGGCTGGTTGGCGGCGGAAGCGAGCGTGCGCATTCCGGGCGTTTCGCGTGACGATAACCTCGCGCAGGTGGGTAGTACCGACGCCGAATATGATCTTCGCTTGCGCGGTTTTCACAATCTTGCATTCGGTAGCGACTCGGGCTTCATCGATGCACAGGCCAGCTATCGTTTGCGCGCTGGCGACCCACCCAATGAATTTCACGCCGACCTTACCCTGGGATATCGACCCGATCCGGATATCCTGTTGATGGCACAGTCGCTTAATACGATCAGCGACGGTGCAGGACGCGGTATCTTCGACGAATACCGCTATCACAATATCCAGTTAAGCGGGGTCTATACTGTCGCACCCGCGGTCGCTCTGCAATTTGGCGTGATGGGAACTCTTGGCGGAGAAAACGCGCTTTGCGAACGCGGGCTGTTCGGCGGGGTCTGGGTCTCGTTCTGAGACGGCTCGCCTAGCGAAAGGCAAGCAGGCTCTGCGCGGGTTTGTTCTGGATCGTGAAGTCAGTATCTTCAGGCCCGCCGCCTTCGGGATCGGTTAGCCATCGCCACACGAATGCCGCCTCTATTCCATGGTGTTGCGCAGCTTCCAACCACATCTTCAATACATCGTACTGGAGCGTGGGGTCTGCCGGGGCGTCTCGTTCTTCTGCACTCTCCCACGGTTTGAGCGTTGCACCGCGCGCCGAACGCAACCCGATCTCGCCCAGCCAAGCCGATTTGTCGTGCCTGACCGCTACTCTACGCAATGCGCGAAGTTCGCGGTCCATCGCCATGCGCCAACTCTTGGGATCATTAGCCGCACCCAGCACCGGATAGGTCGAGATGGACACGACATCGAGCAGATCCCAAAAACCTATCCGTTCCGCTTCCGCTGCATTGTGGGCGACGTAGGTCAGCCGCCCGGGGAATGCTTTGCGGACCCGGTCGATCACGCCATTCCATTCGGGTCGTCTGGTGGTCCGTTCGAGCTCTGTCCCGACCGAGAAAGCGTGCGCCCCCGCTTGGCCCGCGGTTTCAGCGCATTCTAGCAAGGCTTTCTCGTAAGCGCGAAACCATTGTGCCCAATCGGCTTCATCGGTGAAAGAGACGACACCTGCCCATCGATCAGGCACCCAGACGTGCGGTTTCACCATGACTTGCAGGCCGGCTCGCAAAGCATCCGATATACCGCGCCTCAAACGATCCTGGGGCAGGGCGCTGCCACCTACAAGGTCGGGGTCGCTTGGATGCGCCTGCCAGAAGAACGGCACAAGTGCGACCATGATTGCACCTGCTCGCACGAGTTGCGCCAGGCTTTCTCGCGCCTTGGAACTGCCAAAAGGCGCGGCTGGATCCTCGATCAGGTTGGCGCCAGTCAGCATGGCACCCGGGCGTGCGAGAAGCGGAACGGACATTATCGCTGGGGAAGATGCTGCCCATCCGAGCAGCCTGCGCCTCGACAAGGCGGGAACCAGACCGTGCAACTGGGTATCAACCCCGCGCCACGGTATCGAGCGCTTCACGCGTTACAGGATAACCATAATCCTCTCCGATGTGCAGCCAGGAACGTCCTTCGGATTGGTCTACGTAAGGTGTGATCGTTCGCACTTCGATCGCTTCCGCCTGTGTTCGTGCAGCTTCGAAACTGTCGAACAATGCCAACCGTTCGAGATTGCGTTGCGTAGGGAAGATCAGCTTGATATCCCCGCGTTCGGCCGCCGCGAGCGCATCCTCTGCGCTGGTCCAGAAAAGATGTGTGTTTTCCGACAGGTCGGCTTCGATTTCCACTGCGCCCGTGCCGAGGTCGGCAAGGTAGAACCGAGTATCATAAACGCGAGGTATGCGTTCGTTCTTCGGAAACCAGCGGGCAAAAGGCACCAGTTGCTCGAGTTCGAGATCCCAGTCGAAATGGTCGAGCACCGGGGAAAGTTCGCCCGTCTGCTGCAGAAAAACACGCGCAGCTCGGGCCTTCTCGGCGTCGATCTCTCCCTTCAGGCCAATCACCAAGCCGGTTTCTTCCAGGGTCTCTCGCACCACTGCGATCTGGTGCGCGGCCTCATCGGGGTCGAGCGGCCCACCGATCCGCGCGCCGAGGTCGAAATCTGCCGGATCTACCCGTCCTCCGGGAAAGACCGCCATTCCGCCGGCAAATACCATCTCGCGCGACCGGATCGTCATCAGAATTTCCGGAGGGCCGCCCGCAGGCGCATTGCGGAATATCACGACTGTGGCGGCAGGTATGCCATCGGGCCCGGTCTCGACTGTCTCTCTCATACCATTGTTGTGGCGCTGCCCGGGCAAATTGCCAAGAGCTAAGGTCTGCGCGGGGTGTCGGATTATCTTACACAATGCCGCATGGCAGGATTCGGATTAACCATCAGAACGAGCGGAATAGCTTAGTTTTCCGCATGCTGGCACAGCATGTGCAGACTGTTGGGCATTCGTTCAGTCTTCGTGGGTGTGCCCCCTAGCCCCCAGACGAAGAAAAGGCCCGCCTGGTTCTCCACCTGGCGGGCCTTTCCCGTTTTTGCAATGGTATCCGATATCCGAACGGTCGTTGCCGCGCGTCAGGAAGTTGCCTTCGACACCTGTTTTTCGTCCATCATGGTCTGTAGTTCGCCAGCTTCAAACATTTCCATCATAATGTCGCTGCCGCCGACAAATTCGCCCTTCACGTATAGCTGGGGAATTGTAGGCCAGTCGGAATAGGCTTTGATGCCCTGGCGAATTTCCATGTCCTGCAGAACGTCAACGCTGTCATATGCGACACCGCAATGATCGAGGATGGCTACCGCGCGGCTTGAAAAACCGCATTGCGGGAACAGCGGCGTGCCCTTCATGAAGAGGACGACATCGTTACCGCCGACGATGTCGGAGATGCGCTGGTTGGTGTCGGACATAGTGGGTCCGTCCTTTGTGTTGAATTGTCTGTTGCTGAATCAGGTGGGGGCTTGGGTCGTCAGTTGCAAGGCGTGCAGTTCGCCGCCCATTCGCCCTCCGAGCGCATCGTAGACGAGCTTGTGCTGTTTTACTCGCGTTAGCCCGACGAACTGGGGGGCCGTGACCTTGGCCGCCCAGTGATCGTTGTCGCCCGCGAGGTCGCGCATTTCGACCTCTGCACCCGGAAGCGCATCAGTTATCAGCGTGACGATATCTTCAGCGGCCATCGGCATTGAACGATCAGCCTTCGCTGCTCATGAACTGGCGGCGTGCCTCTACCGCGCAATCTTCTAGCTTGGAGCGGATATCGGCTTCGCTGACATCGCATTCCGCTGCGGTCAGATCGCCGAGCAGTTTGCGGATCACGTCCTCGTCACCCGCCTCTTCGAAGTCGGCCTGGACGACGGCTTTCTTGTATGCGTCGGTTTCTTCTTCGGTGAGGCCCATCTTGCCTGCAGCCCATTCGCCGATGAGCCGGTTGCGGCGAGCAGCGATCTCAAAGGCGGTTCCCACATCGAAGGCGAGCTTTGCA
>CATMNW010000150.1 GCA_950071875.1 uncultured Erythrobacteraceae bacterium
CAGATACTGCGCGCTGAAGCGGGTGCCGAAATCCCCTCCGCCGCCGTCGAGGCCACGGGCCCCGCATGCACCTTGCGCTTGATAAGCCCGTAGGAGCCGAAGCTCCCCGCCACCAACAGCGAAATCCAAGGCGGCACGCCCAGCCCGATCGTCAGCAGCAGCACCGCCACGACAGCCAGCGCCACCGCGATCCAGGCGGGCGTGCGAATCAGCAGCATCAGGTCGTCGCGTACGCGGCCGTTGTTTGCTGCAGGGGGAATGCGCTCGCGGCTTGAGGCAAAGGCCACGAGCAACGCCAGCGTGCCTGCCCCCGCTAGGACGAACATGGTCAGCATGATGCCGCGTCGTTCGTCCCCAGCACCCAGTTCGCGTACGAGGGTTGTTGCCACGACTGCCACTGCAACGACCGCAAGGGCGGAAAAGACCATGCGATAGGCAGCGAAGGACGATCGCGTATCGGCATAGGGCGAAACCACGCCCATCAGCGCCGCGTAGGGAACGTTGGTTGCCGTGAACGCAATCATCGTGAGTGTATAGGTGACATAGGCCCACACCAGCATGGCATCGCCGGACAATCCGGGTGCTGCGAAGATCGCCGCGCCGCTGAGGCCGAAAGGAACAGCACCCCACAAAAGATAGGGCCGATACCGACCCCAACGGGTGCGCGTCCGATCGCCGATTGCACCCATCACCGGATCGGTCACCGCATCGAAAAACTTGGTCAGCAGCAGCATCAACCCCATGGCCGCAGGACCGACGCCGCCAAGTTCAACGAAAAAGTAGAGCAGGTATATGTTGAAGAAATTGATGTAGAAAGACGAAGCGAGATCGCCCACACCGTAGCCGATCTTTTCCCATCGGCCAGCCGTCGCTTGCGGATCAGACAGTTCTACACCTCCCATGCAAACCAATGGGATGCCATGGGAGGTGTTAAGTCAAGCCGATCCCGACGAGCGTCAGATATTCTTGCCTTTGAAGTCTGCGGGCGAGTGGCGTTCCAGAAGCTGCTCGTTGTCTTCACCCCAGGTCTTGTTGACGATACGGCCACGGCGCACGCCGGGACGCTCGGCGAGCTGTTTCACCCAGCGTTCGACATGGGTGTATTCATGGATCGAGAGGAATTTGCGCGCCTCGCCATAGATGCCGCCGAACACGAAGGGCGCGAGCCAGGGGAAGGTCGCAATATCGGCGACGGTATAATCCTTGCCGCCCAGATATTCGTTATCGGCAAGGCGCTGGTTTGCGACGTCGAACAGACGCTTGGTTTCCATCGAATAGCGGTTGATCGGATATTCGTATTTCTCCGGCGCATAGGCATAGAAATGGCCGAAACCGCCGCCGATAAACGGCGCGCTGCCGACCTGCCAGAACAGCCAGCTGAGAACTTCGGCACGCGTATGGTCCGTCGGCAGGAAGGCGCCGAATTTCTCGGCCAGGTGCATCAGTATCGCGCCGCTTTCGAAGACGCGAACCGGCTGGTCACCGCTCCTGTCGAGCAGGGTCGGTATCTTGGAGTTGGGGTTCAGATCGACAAAGCCGCTGGTGAACTGGTCGCCTTCGCCGATGTTGACAGTCCATGCATCGTATTCGGCACCGGAATGCCCGGCTTCGAGCAACTCCTCGAGCATGATCGAGGCTTTCACCCCATTGGGCGTCGCCAGCGAATAAAGCTGGAAGTCGTGGTCGCCGACAGGCAGGTCCTTTTCTTCCCGCGCACCGGCAGTCGGGCGATTGATGTTTGCGAACTTGCCGCCGTTTTCGGCATCGTGGGTCCACACTTCGGGCGGGGTGTAAGTCGGATCGGACACATTGGTTCTCCTGCTTCGGCAAAGGGCTATTCCTTCTCTCCGTTCGTCGCAAGATGGGGAACCGGGTGAAGCATCCCAAGGTTCTTCCCTTCGCAATGACGAAGCTCATCTATGTCGACGACGATCTGCCCGGTATCACCCGCAAGGGTGCAGGGCGGGGCTGGGCCTATTACGATCCCGAAGGGGCGCTGATCACCGATCCGGCTGAAAAGCGAAGGTTGAATGCGATCGCCCTGCCACCGGCCTATGTCGACGCATGGTTCTGTCCCGCCGCCAACGGCCATATTCTGGCAACCGGTATCGACGCCAAGGGACGCAAGCAATATCGCTACCACCCGGATTTTCGTGCCGCACGCGAAGGCGAAAAGTTCGACAAATGCGTCACGTTCGGCAGCCTGTTGCCATTGGTGCGCAAACGGGTGGAGGAAGATCTTCGCGGCCGCAAGCTGACCCGGGAACGGGCTGTGGCGAGTGTCATACGCCTGCTCGACCTGGGCGCTATCCGTGTTGGCAACGAAGGTTACGCGAAAGCGAACAAGAGCTTCGGGGCAACGACACTGCGCAAGCGCCACGCCGAACTGACCGGCAACACGCTGCGGCTGCGGTACAAAGGAAAAGCCGGCAAGCTGCGCGAAGTGACGCTTTCGGATAACAGCCTGTCGCGGATCGTGCGCCGGATGCAGGATCTGCCGGGCCAGAATCTTTTCAAATATGTCGACGATGACGGCGATATCGAAGACGTCACATCGAGCGATGTGAACGAATATCTGCGCGAAACGATGGGACAGGATTTCACTGCCAAGAATTTCCGCACCTGGCATGCCAGCGTTAAGGCCTTGCATTGCCTCATGGAAGGTGAAGGCGCGATGCCGATGAAGGCGCTGCTGGATTGCGTGGCGCAGCATCTGGGCAATACTCCGGCAGTAACCCGCAAGAGTTATATCCATCCCGCGGTTTTCGAACTTCTCGACGATCAGGAAGAATGGCGGTCCGGGTTGCGCCTGCCGCGCGCGACGCGGTGGCTCACGCGGGAAGAACGCGGGCTGATCGAGCTATTGCAGGAGAGCCCGAGCGCAAGGGAATTGCTGGCAGCCTGACAGGCAAGGCGATTGTTCTGTCCTATTCGGGCAAGGTGCGGTAACAGGCCAGCGCCGATGGTGCGAAGCTATCGTGCGTCCGCTCATGCATGGTGCAATGGTGGTCAAGGGTCCTTCGCCTGAAAGGTGCAGCCATGCAGAGGCTCGCCAGTTTCGACGTAAGCCGCCAGTTTCTGACGCGCCGCGGAAAGATCGCCGCCCAGCTCCTGTTCGGCGTGACATGTGCTGCCACGATGGTCGGGTTCCGGTCGCTGGTCGATCTGTGGGCGCCGGTTTCCGGGCCTTTCGCCCTGACATATCCCACGATCCTGCTTGCAACGCTGTACGGGCACTGGCGCGCCGGGCTAGTCGCCTTCGCAGTAACGTTTTCCTGGGCATGGTATTTCGTCCTGCCGATGCCGCGATCGTTCCTCTTTTCCGAGCCGAGTGATCCTGCGCGCGTTGCCTTGAACGCTTTCTGTGCCCTGATCGTTCTGCTTTTTGCAGAGGCATTCCGGCGCGCCGCGCGTGCGACGATGGAGGAGATCAACCAGCGCGCCGAACGCCGGCTGACACTGCTTGCCGATCTCGAGCATCGCACGAAGAACAATTTCGCGCTCGTCGCGAGCATGCTCGAATTGCAGAAGCGTCGCATTCCCCAGCTAGAACTGCACGCCCCGCTGGAGGATGCGGTGGGCCGGGTCCGCACCTTCGCGGATGCCTATTCCGCCCTTGCGCTCGAGCAATCGGACGAACCCAATGTCGCGATGAAGCCTTATCTGGAGTTCCTTCTGAACCGTGTCGAAGGCTCCAGCCTGCCGCCTGCGGTGAAGCTGTTCCGCGAAATTGATCCGGCAACGCTCACGCGGGAGGAGGGCGTGGCAATCGGGCTTTACCTCAACGAAGCCGTGGCAAACGCCTGCAAATATGCTTTCCCGGAAGGACGGGGAGGGACCATCGCGGTGTTTTTCCACGTCCACGAGGGCGGTTGGCGCTTCACGATCGAGGATGACGGCGTGGGGGCTGATGCGTTCTCCCTGCCAGGCGGTGGCCTTGGCAGCCAGCTGCTTACGGCCTTCGCATCGCAAGCGGGGGCCACACATCATGCCGGGCCGACCCTCAACGGGTTCCGGACCGAGATGCGTAAGGTCGAACAAACCGAGCTTGCCTGAGGTAGCCTAAAAGGATACCGGCGGGTCATGCATTTGGCCGGCAAGAAGATCAGGCAATGGCGCGATGCGCACGATCCGCCGTTGAGCGCGGAAGAATTCGGCGCGCGATATGGCGAACCGGACGCATGGCCCAGTCGCACCGTCTATGGCTGGGAAGCCAAGGGCAAGATCGCCCGTGCTTCAGTCCAGAAACGGCTTGCTGCATTGGCCATCTGCGAACCGGCAGACTGGCTTGAGCCTGCATCGGCACACTCTCATCGGAAAGGTTCCGGCCCCATGACCGGCGACGACATTCACCCGTTTTTCGATATGCACACCCATGGCTTCGTGCGCGTGGCGACCAGTACGCCGAAGGTGCGAACTGCCGATGTCGCCTACAATGCCGAAGGTATCCTGGAGCAGGCGCGAAAAGCCCACGACCAGTCGGTCGATCTCCTGCTTTATCCGGAATTGGCCCTGTCGTCATACGCCCTCGACGATCTGCATTTGCAGACGGCATTGCTTGAAGCGGTCGAGAAACAGGTGGAGGCGATCTGTGAAGCGTCCCGCAATTTGTCGCCGGTGCTCGTGTTCGGGGCCCCGGTGCGTCGCAACGGGCGCATTTACAACTGCGCGCTCGTGGTGGCGCGAGGCGAATTGCTGGGCGTCATCCCGAAAAGCTACCTCCCCAATTATCGCGAGTATTACGAGAAGCGCTGGTTCGCCCACGGCCGCGAATGCATAGGCCTTACGATCGATTGCGGCGGGAACGAGGTACCCTTTGGTACCGACCTGCTGTTTTCGGCCAGCGACCTGCCGGGCTTCACCTTCGGTATCGAGATCTGCGAGGATTTCTGGTCGCCAAATCAACCGGGTACGCAGGCCGCGCTTGCTGGGGCGACCATCCTGCTCAACCCGTCGGCATCGAACATCACGATCGGGAAATCCGACGAGCGCCATCTGCTGACCCGCGCCAGTTCGAGCCGTTCGGTCTGCGCCTACGCCTATTCGGCAAGCGGTCACGGGGAAAGCACGACCGACCTCGCCTGGGATGGGCAGGGGATGATTTATGAACTCGGGGATTTGCTGGTTGAAAGCGTGCGCTTCGACCGCGATCCCGAACTGTGCGTAGCCGATATCGACACCCGGCGTATCCTTGCCGAACGCATGCGGATGCAGACCTTCAACGACGCGGCAGAAGCGGCTGGACGGCCGGAAGACTGGTACCGCCGCGTAAGCTTCGAACATGGTGCCCCGGTCGCAGATTTCGGACTGAGGCGGCCTGTGCGACGGTTTCCTTTCGTGCCCAACCGCGCGCACAAGCTCGACGAGGATTGTTACGAAGCCTTCAACATCCAGGTCGATGCGCTGATGCGGCGTATCGAGGCGACCAGTCCCAAGTGCCTCACCATCGGCATTTCGGGCGGGCTGGACAGCACCCACGCCCTGATCGTCGCGGCCAAGGCGATGGACCGGTTGGGCCGCCCGCGCACCGATATACGCGGTTATACAATGCCAGGCTTCGCGACTTCCGATGGCACGAAGTCGAACGCTTGGCGATTGATGAAAGCGTTCGGCATCACTGCCGAAGAAATCGATATCAAACCGACAGCGACGATGATGCTGGAGAACATCGGTCACGCCTTCGCCAACGGGGAACCGGTCTATGACGTGACCTTCGAAAACGTGCAGGCGGGATTGCGAACCGATTACCTTTTCCGGCTCGCCGGCCAGCATGGCGGTTGGGTCGTCGGCACGGGCGATCTCAGCGAACTTGCGCTTGGCTGGTGCACGTATGGTGTGGGCGATCACATGAGCCATTACGGCGTCAATGCAGGCGTGCCGAAGACGCTGATCCAGTACCTCATCCGCTGGACCACACAGACGAGCCAGTTCGATGGCGGCGTGGACGCCGTGCTTGCCGATATTCTGGACACTGAAATCAGCCCCGAACTGGTGCCTGCTGGCGAGGATGGTGAGATACAGAGCACGCAATCGATCATCGGGCCATACGAACTCAACGATTTCTTCCTCCACCACGTCGTTCGCTGGGGCCAGAAGCCGAGCCATGTCGCTTTCCTTGCCTGGCATGCATGGAAGGATGCCGAAGCGGGCCTGTGGCCGATCGACTTCCCCGAAGATGCCAAGAACACCTATGACCTGGAGACGATTGCCAATTGGCTGGAAAACTTCCTGAAGCGTTTTTTCGGTTTCAGCCAGTTCAAGCGTAGCGCGCTGCCGAACGGGCCGAAGGTCAGCGCCGGCGGCGCCCTGAGCCCCCGCGGTGACTGGCGGGCACCGAGCGATGCGGTTGCCGAAGTCTGGCTGACAGAGCTCGCTGCATCCCTACCCGGAACGGATAGCTGACCCATGCCCCTGCGCGCCCTCGGGATCATGATGTTCTGCAACATCGTGTGGGCGCTCAACGTCGTTGTGAGCAAGATCGCCGTCGCGGACTATGGCACGCCGCCATTGTTCTATGCACTGCTACGCTCGGTATTGGTCGCAGCCGTACTGCTACCGCTGTTGCGCCCATTGCCGGCACGGCTGTGGCAGGTTCTGGTCATCGGCCTGGCAATCA
>CATMNW010000151.1 GCA_950071875.1 uncultured Erythrobacteraceae bacterium
TAACGACAAGCTCCGCCTGAACGGGGTGAAGCTGTATCTCGACGGGGCGCTGGGATCGCGCGGGGCATGGCTGAAAGAGCCCTACGCGGACGATCCCGGCAATACCGGTCTGCCGTTGCTGAGCGACACGCAACTGCGCAATCTCATGAGCAGGGGGGCACTCGAAGACTATCAGGTCGCCATCCATGCGATCGGGGATGCGGCCAATGCCGAGCTTCTATCCGCGATCGAAGAGCTGTCGGAGAGCTATCACGGCGACCGGCGCTGGCGGATCGAGCATGCGCAGATCGTCTCGCCAGAGGATATCGAGCGGTTCGGTGAGTACGGCATCATCGCCTCGGTGCAGCCGGTCCACCAGACGTCCGACCGGACTATGGCCGAGGCCCGCCTTGGGCCCGATCGTCTGGCTGGGGCCTACGCCTGGGAGCGCCTGAAGAACGCGGGCGCCCGGCTGGCGCTCGGATCGGACGCCCCGGTCGAATCGGCCAACCCCTTCGTCGGCATGGCGGTCGCAATGACGCGGATCGACGGCGACGGCCTGCCTCCCGGAGGATGGTTCCCGCAGGAACGCCTTTCTCGCAAGGATGCGTGGCGTGGCTTTACCAGCGACGCCGCCTATGCCGGCTTTGCCGAGGGGCGGTTTGGCCGGCTCGTGAAAGGCGAGAAGGCCGACTTCGTGGTGATCGACCGCGATATCGCCCGTATCAGCCCCGAGGAAATTCGAGACACGCAGGTTCTCGAAACCTGGGTTGGAGGAAAAAGGATGTACCGCCGCGGCGATTGAAGGACCGAAGCCGGCCTGGCGGGTGAGCGAAGCACGGATAACCTTTTCTTCACACGCCGTTGGTAGCCGGACGCGAGTCACCTCGGTAAGCCATGCACGCCTATCATGTCGGGATGAGTCGAGCCTGTTTTGCGACGTTAGGAGGTTTGCATCTTGCACATGGGGATCACCTTCCTTAGCATGTGCAGCAATTGCGAAACCGGTTTCGAGCTAAGCATTGGAGATACAAGCGTTGCCGTGAGGCAACAATTTTTGGAACGATAACGCCCGCCGACCTTTGGTCTTGTAATGGGACGACTTTTCGACCAGTAGTCGACCCGAACAGTTTTTACCTCGCAAATCGCGCTAGGAGATATTGAATATGAAGACCCGCAACGTTCTCGCCGGCGCAGCAGCCCTTTCGCTGGCCGCCGCTCCTGCAATCGCGCAGGTCCAGATGGACCGTGCGGCAGCTCCGGTTGCTGGCGAAAGCGAAGCGACCGGCTCGGGCATCGTGCTCGGTGTCCTGGCTCTCGCCGCGATCATCGCAGGCATCGTTATTGCCGCTCAGGGTGGTGACGACGTGCCGACCAGCGCGTAAGCGTTTCAGCCGATAAGGTTACACGAAGGGCCCCCTGCTGGGGGCCCTTTTTGTTTTGGTTCGGCGAATCTAGACATTTTATTTGTCGGCTCGCGTCGACCGATGCCCCGCATACGTTGCCAATTCGCTACACGTAGGCAGTCATGACCGGCTGCCTTGTCCGTTCGACTTGTAAACAATGGCTGGGTCGGTCAGATGGAATCGCAATACGAATCACGTGGTCAGGGGCCACTAGGAGACGATAGATGAAAGCTCGCAACATTCTCGCCGGTGCCGCTGCACTGACTCTGGCCGCTGCACCTGCAATCGCTGAGGTCAATCTGGACCGTGCGGCCGCTCCGGTCGCTGGTGAAAGCGAAGCGACCGGAACGGGCATCGTGCTCGGTATCCTGGCCCTCGCCGCGATCATCGCTGGCATCGTCATTGCTGCTCAGGGTGGTGATGACGTCCCGACCAGCGCATAAGCTGGTCATACCAAGAGATTTCAGGAAGGGCTCCCCGACGGGAGCCCTTTTTTTATGCTGAGCCCTGAAGTTCTCGAGCCGACGAGGCTCGATTTGATGCTTAGGCTGCGCCTTCGTATTCTCTACTCATCAGCACTGCACCCGTGATCGCGCCAAACAGGGTGCACCCCACGAGCTGCGCATCCTCAAAGCCCGCAGTTGGGGCTCAGGCGGGATCGGACTCTCCAGCCTCCTCACCGTCAGGCTTGCGCTCGCGGCGTTCGAGGATCAGCATCAAGAGGAGCGATCCTTCGAACAGCAGATAGAGCGGCACTGCGAGGATCAATTGCGAGCCGGGGTCCGGCGGGGTCGCTACAGCCGAAACGGCAAGCACCCCGACGACTACGTAAGAGCGGACTTTCGACAGCATTTTCCGGGAAACCAGCCCCGCCCTCTCGAGCAAGAGGAGAAGGACGGGCAGCAGAAAGCACACCCCGAACGCCAGGATGAACTGCATCACCAGGCTCAGATAATCGCCTGCACTCGGCAGTGCCTCGATCGGCAAGTCGCCCGCATTCCCCTGAAAACCCAGAAAGAATCGGAACGCCGTCGGCATGACGACAAAGTACGCGAGGCTCGCGCCCGTCAGGAAAAGTACCGGCGTGGCGATCAGGAACGGCAGGAAAGCCTTCTTTTCCTTCGCGTAGAGGCCCGGAGCCACGAAGGCCCACAGCTGGTTTGCGATAAAGGGAAAGCTGACGCAAAAAGCCGCGAAAAGCGCGACCTTCATCTCTACGAAGAACACTTCATACAACTTTGTGTAGACCAGTTTGCCTTCGCCATCTGGAAAGGCGTTCGCCAGCGGGCGCGCCAGAAACGCGAGGATCGGATCGGCGAAATAGAAGCACACGCCAAACGCGATCGCGAGAACGAAGACCGATCGCAGGAGCCGAGTCCGAAGCTCGACCAGATGGTCCATCAGAGGCGCCTGGGTTTCATCGATATCGCGCAGCACGCCCATATCAGGCCTCGCCCTTCTTCGCGGGGGATGCATCGTCGGAGGCGTCGCCATCGAGAGGCAGTTGCGGCTCTGCCCCATCGACCGGTCTGTCCGTCGCGCTGGCGACGCGCGATTCGGCCGACGCGGATGGCGCTGGCAAGCTGGCCGGCGCAGGATCATCCGCCGACGGATCGTGTGAAGGATCGCTGCCTGGCGCACCCTCGGCAGGCGGAGCGGGAAGCGGAGTCATCTCTTCGTTCGGATGCGCGCGCATGATTTGTGCGTTACGTTCCTGCCACTTCTTCTCCATCTCCTCCATTTCGGCCTCGCGGATCATCGCATCGATCCCCGAACGAAAATGGTTGGACATGCGCCGCAACTGCCCGATCCAGCGACCGGCAGTACGCAGCGCCATAGGCATGTCTTTCGGCCCGATGACGAGAATCGCCGCAATCGCGATCACCAGCAGTTCGCCAGCGCCGATGTCAAACATGGCACGTATCGCGCATGGAGGCTGTGCCTTTCGCGATCAGGATGCGCGGTCGGTCGGTTCGGCCGGTTTGCTCTCGCTCACGGTCTCGCCTGCGGGCTTCGCATCGTGGCTTGGCCCCTCGATCCGCGCAGCGGGCTGGTCCGCGTCCTTCTTCTCTTCTTCGTTCAGGCCCTGCTTGAAGCTTTTGATGCCCTTGCCGAAATCGCCCATCATTTCCGACACGCGGCCTCTCCCGAAGAAAACGAGAATAACCACGGCAATGATGAGAATCTGCCAGATACCGACTTGTCCGAACATAAGCGCCTTCTGCGTAAGCCTGCTCAACCTTGAGTGGGATCGCTATAGGGATTGTGCAAGGCAAGTTCCAGCCGCGACCCGCGTTGGCGGTATCTATTAGCTGTCGCTCTCTCCATCGCTGTCGGCAGAACCGGCCTCTGCCATTTCCGCCTCGAACGCATCGTCGACCGGATCGAGCATCCCGGTGGCGCGCAATTCGTCGATGCCCGGCAGGTCTCGCCGCGATTCGAGCCCGAAATGGCGGAGAAACTCAGGCGTGGTCGCGTAAATGACGGGGCGACCTGGCACTTCGCGACGCCCCGCGGGCTTCACCCAGCCTGCCTCCATCAACACGTCGAGCGTGCCCCCGGATGTCTGCACGCCACGAATCGATTCGATCTCCGCGCGGCTGACGGGTTCGTGATAGGCGATGATCGCAAGGACCTCGGTCGCGGCGCGGCTCAGCTTGCGCAGCGACTCGCGTTCCTTGCGCAGCAGGTGGGCGCAATCGGGCGCGGTCTGGAAATGCCAGCGCTTGGCGCGCTCTACCAGGTGAATGCCCCGTTCAGAGTAGAACGCGACCAGACGAGCGAGCGCCTCGCGCAGTTCGCCCTTGTCCACATCGCCGAGATGGGTCGCAAGCTGGTCGACCGTCAGCGCGTCCTCCGACGCGAACAGCGCGGCCTCCACCGCACGGTCGAGGGATTCGGTCTCGCTCATGCGCTCGCCCGCACCCGCCGGAGGCGTAAGGGGCCGAAGATGTCGTCCTGCGCGAGTTCCGCACGACCCGTTCGGGCGAGTTCCAATGCAGCGACAAAACTGCTCGCCATGGCGGACTTGCGCAGCCTGGCATCCGCACCGGGCGGAAGGAATTCTCGCAATTCCACCCAGTCCAGACTCATCCCGAGCATTCCCGACACGCGATCCAGCGCGCTTTCCAGCGTCATCACCTGCCGGTCTCGCACTGTATGGAAAGCGGGTGCATTGCGCGCCTTCACCTGTCCGTAGGCGCGAACGAGATCGTACCAGTCTACCTGCCAGGCGATCGAGCGGTCGATCCGCAATCCCTCCGGCGCGCCGCGCAGGAAGACATCGCGACCCACGCGATCGCGTGCCATCAGGCGGCTTGCTGCCTCTCGCATCGCACCCAACCGCTGGAGGCGCAGGTGGAGGCGAAGCGCCAGTTCCTCGGGGCTAGGATCTTCCTGCTCGTCCTTGGGCAGCAGCATCGCCGATTTGAGGTACGCCAGCCACGCGGCCATCACGAGGTAATCGGCAGCTATCTCGAGCGGGAGCTGCTCCGCACCGTCGATGAACTCGAGATACTGGTCCACCAGGTCGAGGATCGAAATCTGCCGCAGATCGACCTTCTGCTTGCGCGCCAGCTCCAGCAACAGGTCGAGCGGCCCCTCCCAACCGTCCAGCGAAAGGTTCAATGCGGTTTCATCGCGGCCGCCGGATGCGGCAATTCCCTGCCAGTCCCCGCCATCTCCATCGAGATCGCCGAAGTCGGCCACCGTGCCCCCTTCGGGCAGGTCGATCACAACGAAAGCCCGGCTGCAGTAAACAGGGCATCGCGCATGGCGACCAGCGCATCGATGTCCGCAGGTTCGGTGGGGATTTCGACGCTTGCGAGCGCACGCTCGAGCCGCGCCGCGCTTTCTTCGCGAATAGGGCCGCAATTCTCTGCAATGCCGGTCATGTCGTCGAGCTTGGCCCAACAGTTCAGCACCAGATCGCAACCTGCCTCCAGCGCGCGCACCGAACGTTCGGGGATGGTGCCATCGAGCGCCTGCATGTCGATATCATCCGTCATCAGCAGACCGTCGAAGCCGATCCGTTGGCGGATGATGTTCTCGATTACCCACGGCGATTGCGTGGCCGGCCGATCCGCATCCCAATCGGTGAATACGATGTGCGCGGTCATCCCAATCGTCGCGCGACCCGCCAGGCTTTCGAAGGGAGCAGTGTCGATCTTCAGGTCCGCATCCGGCGCCTCGACCACGGGCAAATCCTTGTGGCTGTCGGCAGTCGCCCGTCCGTGGCCGGGCATGTGCTTGAGGCAGCCGACGACACCCGCAGAGGCCATCCCTTCCAGGATCGCCCGCCCCAATGCGGCGACCTGCATCGGCTCCGCACCCAGCGCGCGGTCCCCGATCACATCATCGGTTTCGGGCCGCGCGACGTCGCACGGCGCATGATAATCCACCGTGATCCCGGCTGCTGCCAGCTCGGTCCCCATCGCCTCGCTGTTCAGGCGCATCGCCTCGATGCCCGATGCGGGTGCGTGCTCGAACAGTTCGCCGAAGCGGGCAGGTGCGGGCCATTTGCGCCAAGCCGGCGGACCGAGCCGGGCGACCCGCCCGCCTTCCTGGTCGATCGAGACAAGCAGCCGATCGCGGCCGTGGATTTCGCGCAGGCTGTCCGTCAGCCGGCGCAGCTGTTCGGGGTTCTCGCAGTTCCGCTTGAAAAGAATGTAGCCCGCAGGGTCGGCCTCGCGGAAAAATGCGCGTTCGTCGGCGGTCAATTCGAGGCCGGAACAGCCGAAGATTGCTGGCGTCATGACGATTGGAAGGTGGCGGGAAAACTCACCCGCGGCAAGCACTTGGCCATCCGTGACGGTGGAAAGCCGGGCGTGCATGCGCCCGCCCGGCTATCGCTTACTGCTTGATCTGGCTTGCCACACCGTCAGCCTTGAGAGCATCGCTCAGCCGGCGTGCGGCGGCCATGTCGCCCGGCAAGGCCTGCAATCGGTAGACGGTGCCGATATCCGCCTCGCCCTTCACGATCCGGTATTTCACGCCAGAAAGCGCATCGGTCTGGCGAGAGAGCTGGCGCCACCCATTTTCGGCGGTCGCTTCGTCGCGATAGGCGCCAACCTGCACCGCGATGCGGTTGTCCTGCGCACTCGACGCGCTCGGCTCTGGAGCGGGCTTCGGCGCAGTGTTTTGAGGCGGCTTGGCGACCGGCTCGGGCGTCGCGGAACTCTTGGCCAGGCGGCCTTCTCTGGTTTCACCCTCGCC
>CATMNW010000152.1 GCA_950071875.1 uncultured Erythrobacteraceae bacterium
CGGCGCGTTCTTTTCCGAAGCGGCGGCGCTCGCCGCGGTCTACGTGCTGTTTCTCGCGTTTGCTTTTCACGGGCCGTCGCGCTGGGAGGCGAACCAGATGGAATTCGGCTTCTTCGTCGATCACTTCACCTTCATCGCCGGCCTTCTGTTCGCGGCCGTTCACGGACCGGGCGAGAAGCTGGCGCTCGGCTGGCGGGTGCGCTGGACCCCGCTGGGACTGCAGCGTGCTTAGGGAGGCTGGTCTCCGCCATTTCAATGTCCTTCTTAGGCTCCCAAGCCATCCTTCAAAAAGGATCACTTTTCAGGGGGCGGACCACCTCAGTCGGAGTGCGGCAATGGGCCCATGTCGGTCAAACTCCATGACTCGTCGCAAGAACCGTGCCGCCAGCCGCTGCCGAACGACCAGCGGGCAAGTCCCAAGGGGAGGGGACATCTCAGCACCCTCCAGCCGATCAGAAGGCGAGATGGGGTCGGTTGAGACCATCATGTTCGGATCGCGGTCGTGTGCTTTGGTGAGCACGCGACCGGGGAGTTACGCCGTCAAGTTGGAGAGTTGCGATGAACATTGATGCATTCGGTCTGGAGAACAAGGTCTGCGTCGTCTCGGGAGCCGGAGGTGGCATCGGTAAGTCGATCGCGCATCGACTGGCTGAGGTAGGTGCGAAGGTTGCGATCATCGACAACAACGCAGCCGCCGGCGATGCCGCCGCCGAAGAATTGAGGGCTTCGGGCGGAATCGCATCAGCATTCCAGTGTGACATCTCGAACCCGGAAAGCGTCGAGACTGCCGCCAAACAGATCGCGGATGCTCTGGGCGGCTGCAACGTGCTGGTGAACAACGCGGCTCTGGTCAAGAATGGCAGTCTAAGCGATCTCAGCCTCGCTGACTGGAATGCCGTGATATCGGTGAACCTCACCGGCTTCTTTTTATGCTCGCAGGTCTTTGGGCGCCAGATGATGGCCGGCGGCGGCGGCAGTATAGTCCATGTTTCGTCGATTGCGGGTTCGATGCCGCAACCGAACAGCGGGGCCTACAGCGTGAGCAAGGCCGGCGTGATGATGCTGTCGCGCCACATCGCACTGGAGTGGGGGGAGGCGGGTATCCGCAGCAACGTCGTCAGCCCGGCGATGGTGATCACGCCAATGTCTCAGACGATCTACGACAATCGCGAGGTCCGGGCGAAGCGGGAGAGCGTGGTGCCGATGCGTCGCATCGGGATGCCGGACGATATCGCCGCCGCTGTACGCTACTTTGCGAGCGATCTCTCACAATACGTTTCAGGACAGGAGATCATTGTCGATGGCGGCTGGAGTTCTGCCCTGCTTGCCATGGTACCGCGCCCCGGCTTCGACAAGGCCAAATAGGCTTGCGATGTCGCAGCCGCAGCAGAGTGTGCGCAGCGTCTGTCACGTGATCGGGGACAGTCAGATCATTGATTTCGAAATAGTCGGTTTGCGGCGACGGATCCCATGCCTCGTCGCGATCTGAGTACACATGCGAAGGAAGAGCAGATGCCTACGCCAGCGGAAGCCGAAGCGGTAATCGAGAATTATTTCGAGGCATGGAATGCCTGCCAGACCGAACGTATTCGCGAGCTCGTCGCCAATCCGGTAGTACGCCACTACGCAGGCAAGACCATATCGATGAACGTCGATGAACAGCTCACCCGCATCAAAGATCGTCACGCCAAATCCAAGCCGGACTTCCAGCCTCTGATCCGGCACTCGGACGGGACATATGTGACCGTCATCTGGAACTGTGCCTACGCCGATGGCAAAAAGACATGTGGCAGCGAGACCTTCAAGGTCATCGACGGGCGGATTGCAGAGGTGTGGAACCCGCTCACGATCGACGAAGGAAACTGGGCCTAGTTCGCTCCGGCTACGTCTCCCAGATGTCGGATGGTTTCATCTCCATCCGGCGTCGGACGTCGCTTTCCAATGTCGGCACTTCTCGCAGTCTGAGAGCTGCAGGCAAGTCGAGTATCTTCCACTTGACAGACAGCCCGGCGATACGCTGGCGCACCCCGTAAATTCGATACGCATTGAATAGCCAATAGAAGTTGGCATTCTTCACTTTCACATTTCGCAGCCGCTCATACCGGGCAAGAGTGTCCGCTTCAGTCAGGAAACCCTTAAGCTCTGGCAGAGGCCCGCCATTTCCGGCGAGAAGCTGGAGATGGCGATCCGCGAACAGAAAGAAGGTGATGTCGATCTCCGGATCGCCCACCATTGCGAGTTCCCAATCCAAGAGTGCGACCGGCTCGAAGTCGCGGAAGATCATGTTGGCGAACCGCGCGTCACCCCAGTTGAAAGCGACAGCATCTTCCCGGGGCAAGTTTGCCCTCAACCAGTCTCTGAGATCGACGACGACCTTTGGCAACGGTGTTCCGGGGAAGAATGTTGCGCCCCAGTCGTAGATCTGCTCCCAGTGTTCGAGGTTCTGGTCGATGCAACTGCGGTTTCTATCGGGCCAGGTGTATGATCCCAGTCCACGCGCTTCCCAGTCGATCGGGGCGAGGCGGGCAATCGTATCGACCGTCGACGTCCACATATGTGCGCGCTGTTCATCAGTGGCGTCGGCCACCCAGCCGGCGTTGTAGTAGATCGGCTTGTCGGCCGCAGACGTGCCCTCTGCATACTCCATCAGGAAGAATG
Organism: uncultured Erythrobacteraceae bacterium; assembly: GCA_950071875.1. Taxonomy (GTDB): domain Bacteria; phylum Pseudomonadota; class Alphaproteobacteria; order Sphingomonadales; family Sphingomonadaceae; genus Qipengyuania. Next base: position 2,659 of record CATMNW010000152.1, read on the forward strand.
GCCTGCCGATATGGGAGGTGTCTCCCTCGAACCATTTGCCCCTGACGACAGGGTAGCCTTGAATGCCCTCCAAGGCTTTCATCGTATCGTACTGCAGCTTCACATCGTAGTCGCGCAGCAGCGACTCTCCTTTCGGAGGAATGCGCAGGATGTATGTTTCCTGTGGCGCGTCAGGTGACCGACTGAATGAAATCTTATACGTCTCGTTGGACCAGCCGGCCCCATCTGTAGCCTGGGCGATCGGCTGGACAACACTCTGGCCATAGCCGTCTTTGAGACGCAGCCAGGTCTGCAACTGGCCCGTCAGGCTGGCGGAGTCGTCGTCACCGGTGAAGATAGGCAATTACGGGGTTCCTTGAGATAAGGCGTTTCGATCGACTACGAAGCGAGCAGCTTGCTGCGCAGGCGTTCGGCGTAGTCCGGGATCCCAGTGGCAGCAGCAGCGAACTGTGCGATGCCCCCGTGCACGTGCGATATGATATCCAGTGCGGCCTGAAGGTAAGCCTCGTCGGCGAGCAGACCCGGCGCCATAACTTCCGGAGGAAATCGAGAGGATCCCTCGTAGGCGCGATCCCACAGCGTATTGGTGAGAACGTAGTCCTCGAAAACCTTGTCCCGCGGCACGCCCAGCAGCAACTGAATGATAGCGACGGTAAAGCCCGTTCGATCTTTCCCGGCGGTGCAGTGAATCAAGATCGGCTTGTCGGACCTCATCAGGATTGTTTCAAGGGCCGCGCCAAAGCCGAGCGAAGCCTCGCGGCCGAACCGGCGATAGGTGTTTATGATGTTTTCCCGCATCAGTTCAGGGGTCACTTCACGCCCATCGTCCATGGTCATTGACTTCAGAGCTCCCGGCTCCACAGGCGTGGACACAATTTCCAGACCTTCATTCTCTCGTAGATCTGGGAGCGCCTTCGTGCGCTCATCCTTGCCGCGGAGATCGATCACCGTCCTTATTCCGAGCGATTGGAGCTTCTTGACGCCTTCGGCATCCAAGCGACCGAGATGCGCGGACCGATAGAGGAGCCCCCTGGGCATAACCTCTCCATTCAAAGTTGGGTAACCACCGAAATCGCGCAGGTTGGAAACGGTAGGAAGTTGATGACTGCGGACAAACTCGACGTCGGCCATCTTGCTAGCGGCAATCCTTTCTGGAGTGGTCCGTAACTTTCAGCGGCGAGCTATTCATGCCAGACTTGGTCATGACGGCTGTCGCTCCCAATGTGAACGTCCGCGCGTCTCCAGGGTGTCAGGGTTCTTGTCGACGGGGAGTACATTTGCTCTTTCGGCGAGCAGGCGTTCCGTGATGCCGCGTCCTACGCCCTGACCGGCCCCGGTCACGATCGCAGTCCGGCCCTCCAATCCCCGCATTGTCTTCCCTTGAGTTCCTGCCTGGAACACGGCCAGTCTTTTCTGCGTATAGACATCCCGCCCTTCATCAGTCCCCTGAATGAGGGACGAGCTGAACGAAGTCCGTTAGCCGGGCGACATCTTGGAAGAAATCAAGAGTAAGGAGTTCCCTTCCGCGGCATCCATTCATGCCTTCAAGACCGACAATCCGCTTGAGGCGTACCCGGCGGCGGTTCGAGCCGGATACGGGACAAAATGCGCTATTCGGTGTAGGTTCCCGCCTCAAACGGCCGCTTCGAAGAATAGTCGCCGTCATTTCTGCCGGTGAAGAAACCTGATGTCAGCCCGTCGTCAATCGGCAGCGTGGTACCTGTCGTGTAGGAGGCAGCATCGGACACAGGATATACGACCGGCATGTCGCCGAAATCGGCGGATTTGGGACAAAACGGGCGTATGCGAGCCGGCGAATTTAGGAGAGTGTCGAGGTGGAAAGCCCTGAAAACAAACAAAAACCTAGATACTTCAAGGCTCCGATTATCGCCGTCGCGCCGATGATGGACTGGACGGATCGGCATTGCCGGTTCCTGCACCGCCAGCTCACGCGCCGCGCGCTGCTCTATACCGAGATGGTAGTGGCCGATGCGGTGATCCATGGCGAGCGCGAGCGGCTTCTGGGTTTCGATCCCGCCGAGCATCCCGTGGCGCTGCAACTCGGCGGCAGCGACCCGGAGAAGCTGGCCGAGGCGGCAGAGATCGGCGCCGCCCTCGGCTATGACGAGATCAACCTGAACGTCGGCTGTCCGTCCGACCGCGTGCAGTCGGGAACTTTCGGGGCATGCCTCATGAGGACGCCCGACCTGGTTGCAGGGTGCGTCGCCGCGATGAAGGCGGCGGTCGATGTGCCGGTCACGGTGAAATGCCGGCTGGGCGTGGATGAGCAGGACATCGAGTTAGCACTCGACGCGCTGGCCGACGGCGTATTCGACAATGGCGCGGATGCGCTCTGGGTCCATGCGCGCAAGGCGTGGCTGGAAGGGCTGAGCCCGAAGGAGAACCGGGACGTCCCGCCGCTCGATTATTCCCGCGTCTACCGGCTGAAGGAGAGGTATCCGGGCAGGTTCGTCGGCATCAATGGCGGCATACCGGATCTGGATGAGGCGAAGCGACATCTGGCGCATGTCGACGGCGTGATGCTTGGCCGTGCCGCCTACCATACGCCCGGCGTGCTGGCGGACGTCGACAGCGCCATCTACGGCGAAGCGGCCCTTGCAGTGGACTACGCCCTCCTGATCGAGCGGATGGCGAACTATGCCGACCGTCACATAGCGCGCGGCGGGCGCCTTGGACACGTGACCCGCCACATGGTCGGCCTGTTCCACGGCCGCCCCGGCGCGCGGCGCTATCGGCAGATCCTCTCGACGGAGGCGACGCGGCCTGGCGCGGACGCGTCCGTGCTCCACCGGGCCTTCGCCGCGGTGGATTTGGGGTCCGCCGCCGAGGCGGCCTGATCTGAAAACAGGGGGCAATTCGCTGCACCCCGCCATCGGCAAACGCAACGTTAAGTTTTGTCCGGCAAGGTAAACGCCGGGGAAATTCTTTCAGTGGCAGTTTATCGAGGGGGCAGATGGCGTCGCTCAACACGAAGATCACGGGCGGAGTCGCCCTTGTGGGGCTGATCAGTGCCCTGACCGCCGGCACCGGCATCTACATTGCCACGTCCCTGAGCGACGGGCTCGAGAATTCGCTCCAGTCAGCCCAGGTCCTGCGCTACCACATGCACGCGGACATGATGCATGACGCGCTGCGGGGGGATGTCGTGTCCGCCATGCAATCGTCGACGATCGGCATCGGCTTCGACAGCAAGGAAATCCGGGCCGATTTCGAAGAGCATTCCACGGCATTCTCCGAAGACATCGCGACCGCAAGGCGGCTCGCGACCGATCGCGCCATCATCACGGCGCTCGATTCGGTGGCCGAACCGCTGCGCGCATACAAGGAAGCGGCCGTGGCGATCATAAGCGAGACGGAAGCCTCCAGTTTCGGGGCACAGGAGATGTTCCCCGCCTTCAAGGAACAGTACGAGGCGCTCGAAGTCGCGATGGCCGAAGCCTTCGAGGCGATCGAAACCGTGGCCGCGGCCGAGGCGAACGCGGCCGTCGCCACCGGATCTGTCGCCGAAGGCATCATGGGAGGCCTGCTGGCCATGGGCCTGCTGATTGCCGGAGGCATCGCGCTGGTTTCGCGCCGGCAGGTGGTGAAGCCATTGCAGGAGGTAACCGACGTGCTCGACCGTCTGTCCAAGGGCGACCTGACGGCCGAACCGCCGCGCACCGAGCGCAGCGACGAGATCGGCCGCATGAACCAGGCGTTGCGGGCGTTTCACCAGGCCGTCGTCGAAAGGCAGGCCGAACTGGAAGCGGCGGACCAGCGCGAGGCATTGGAAGTGGAGCGCGCCCGCAGCGAAGCCCTGCGTGCCGAATCCGAACAGGCGCAGACACAGGTCGTATCCTCGATCGCGCACGGGCTGGCGAGCCTCTCGCGCGGTGACTTCACCGTCAACCTG
>CATMNW010000153.1 GCA_950071875.1 uncultured Erythrobacteraceae bacterium
CCGGCAGGATTGTGAAAACGACCCAATCGGGCGCTTCGAGCCGGTCTGACGAAATATACGCACCCAGCGCGTCGGAATATTCGACCTGCCGATCGTCGCCGCGATCGAGGTACTCGACGAGGCCGCGCAGCATAGGGTCGTCCGATTCGGCCAGATCGACATTGGCCGCCAGGGCGCCGCTGCTGTTCTCGGTAAGGGACGAGTGATGGATCAGCTTGCCTTCCAGACTGGCGATGATCGTGGTCGCTCCAGCCGGGGGTTCCTGAAGGCTCTGCGTGAGATTGCGAAGCGGAATGCTGATGCCCCATGCACCGAGGTGTCGGCCGCCGATCCTGAAGGGGAGCATGCATCCAGTCGTCCAGTTCGCGCCGGTATCGTCATAGATCGGCTGTTGCAGGCTTGTGCAGCGCAATTCGCCAGCCGGGTTCTCCTCTGGCGAGGTGATCTGGCTGAACTCGGCATCCTGAAAATCGAAGTCGGCGGGGGCCTGGCGATAGAATTCCAGCTCGTCTTCCCGTGTCGGAGCGAAGATCAGGAGGTCGTTCGCGGGGGAGAAGAAGTACAAGCTTTCGACGCTGTCGGGCAGGCCGCCTGCCATGGTCTTGATGGTATCGAACGCTGCCATCACTGTGTCACGCCGTTCACCTTGCGGGCGGGATGCAACAAAGGCGCCGAAACCGCGCATCCTTACGGAGCCTGCCAATTCGGCACCATCCCAGAGTATATCGCGGGAATGGAACGCACCATCGGGCGCAGGGACGAAGACGTTTTCAAAAGAGGTAGCCCGGCCAGCAAGCAGGCGCTGTCTCATTATAGCGGAAGCTTCGGACTCTATGTTGGCGACGAGGTCGAGCTGTTCTGCGAGGCGCCCGGCCGTCGCGTCATTGGCGGCGACGAGTTCGGAGGTTGCGTCCGTCCGGAAATCGGAAATCGCAGACCGGTAAGTCAGCAGCGCCATCCCGCCGATGATGAGCGCCACCACGGGGAACGCGATCAGCAGACCTCTGAGGGACAGTGACATAGTTCCACATTCGCGCAATCGCCCTCGTTTGCCAACCGCGATTAACCCTGTGGCCAGCGCGACCGGCGCCGTTAACCGGATGCCGGCTTAGCGCTGTCTGCTGCAATCGACCCTCGACTTGATCCGGGTTTGCTGCTGCAACAAATCGCCATACCGAGGAGAATACCAGTGTCCCAGCTATCGCATATCGACCCGGAGGGCCGGGCGCGCATGGTCGATGTGGGCGATAAACCTGTGACGGCGCGCCGAGCGATGGCAAAGGGTCAGGTCGAATGTTCGCCCCGGACGCTCGAACTGGTGCGGGACGGCAAATCACCCAAGGGGAGCGTTATCTCGACAGCCGAGCTGGCAGGCGTGATGGGTGCAAAACGCACCGCCGATCTCATTCCGCTGTGCCATCCGCTTCCTCTCTCCAAGGTCGAGCTGTTGATCGAAATCGACGACGATCTGCCCGGTTTTGCAGTAACGGCGATTGTACGAACCGAAGGGCGCACGGGTGTCGAGATGGAAGCGCTGACTGCCGTATCCATTGCGTGCCTGACCCTGTTCGACATGCTCAAGGCGGTCGACAAGGGCATGGCAATCGGCGCTATCCGGGTGACAGCCAAGGAGGGCGGAAAGTCCGGCGACTGGACGTCGGAATAATTGCATCCTGCGGCCCTGATGGGGCGATGGACCCATGCGCAATAAGACGGGTCAGTCGGGGGTCCAGATAGCGTAGCCATCCTCATCGCGCGTTATCGTGCCTGTGGTGCCGACCGGTTCATTCCGGCCATCGGTCAGGAATTCGATAGTCTCCTGATCGGCCGCCGGAACACTCGCCAGTGTTCGCGACCCGTCCTCAGTTCGCGCCACGATAACGCCCGATTGTACCGAGCCATCCCTGCGATAATGCACCGTATAGGTTTCGATGGTTGCCGGACCGGCAAAGCTTTCATCGAGCGGCGGTACTTCGCCGCGACGTCCATCAGCTTCGGACTGGTAATCGAACCCCTGCGGAAACCGCGCGCCTGTCGGCGCGCCGGAAACAAGGATCGTGTGATTGTGCGTGGCGTAGCCACCATTGGCGAACAACAAGCCCTTGTCGCTGGTCCCGCGCAATTTCTCGACCATCGCGACGACTGCATGGCTCATGTAATTTCCGATCGGGCCCCCGCCGAATGTCAGGCCACCAAAGACCGTCGCCGGTTTGTCGAGCGGCCATCCCAATATGCGACGAGCCATCTTGGGCACGCAGGGAAAGCAGCTGTACAGTTCCACATGGGCAAGATCGTCAGCGGTCGCCCCATTAAGCGTCATCGTCCGTTCGATGGACGTCGCCAGGCTGGGCGATGCATCGTAGCGGTCCCGATCAAGAAAATTGCCGCTCTCATGCGCGGCGGCGCCATGGCCGATCCACACGAGCTTTTCTTCGGCATTTCCGCGGCGGCGTGCTTCTGCCAGCGAGCACACGATAAAGCCCGCACCCTGGTTTACCGATGAATTGGCGACTTGCAACTTGGTATAGGGAAAAGCGATGAGCCGGTTACTATGTGATGGCGTAACGACGTCCTCCGGTGCGACGGGATTTCGCAGCCATGCGCCTTCGCTGCCGGCGGCAACCTCGCTCATTGCGGCCCAGATGGTTCCGCTTTCTGCCTGCCCTTCGGCAAGGTTTTGTCCGAATGCCGCGCGTCCCGCGTTTTCATAGAGCGGATAGACATCGGTCGGGACCACCAGACCGTAGCTTTGCGCATATCCCTTGCGGACGCGGTGCGATGCATCGCGCAGGGCATTAGGTTTTTCATCACCTGCGGCCTTCTTCATCGCGGCAAGCTGGCCTGCCGTGCGAAGGGCTTCGCCACCGGTGATGGCGCATATCTTCGCTTCCCCGCGACCGATCCGGTTCGCGGCTTCGTGCAGCAGCAGGATCGGGCTGTCGCCATTTGGCATGGCTGTCTGCATGCAGTGGGCAGGTTCGATGCCGAGCGTTTCGGCCACTTTGCCGTCGATCGGGTTGAGCTGGGGCCAGGCAAGCTGCGCAACCACGGCCAGCGAATCGCATTCCGCCAGCAGACCGCCCCCTGCATCGGCATCTGCGCGCCTGAGAGCTTCTGCCATCAGACCCACAGGATCCAGGCCGTCACCCGGATCTTCGGGTCGGTCGTTTATCTGACCTACACCTACGATAACGGGAATATTTTCGGGGTCCTGCTCGCTCACGCCTCTCTCCTATCGCGCTCATGCGTAGCAAGTGCGTTGCAGGTCGCAACCGAATTTTGCGAACACAAAGCGGAGCGCAGGCGCGGAGCCCGCGAACCGGAATACACCCAGATGGTCGATTTTGCGGGAGAATGGCTGGGGTGGCAGGGACCTCAGCCAATTTTCGACCACGCTAAGTCATTGATTCTTCTGGAATGCAGCCGGCGGCTGCACAGTCATTTGCTACATCTCATTGGCACAGCAAGCAAGCCTACAGTGCTCTTCGGTTTGTCAGCCGTTCGGCATTCATCAGATCCGAAGTTGGCTATCTCCTCAGTCGTCGTTTCGCGCTATCCAAATAGCGCTTGGGATCGCGGGAGACTCATGGTCAACTAAAAGACGCGTGTCATTCCACCGTCGAGTTTGGTGACTCACCAAGTCAATAGAACGCGCTTTTTTCGGCTAGTGAGCCGAACTCAGAATTCCGTCTTAGCGGAAAGGCGCGCCGAAAATGACTTCCGGCTGACGGACCCGATAAGGGCGCACACAGAGGAAGAGACTTTGAGCTAAGCTGAACCAAACGAACTTTCTTTTAGCTTTGCTTGTAGAACAAGATGAAAGCACTAATATCATCGGAAATCGGGTGGGGAGATTTCGATGAAATTGACGGATGGTGAGCGCCTCATAGCTGTGATGCTGGCGGAAGTGATGGAAGCGCTTAAGCTGGACCGGGAGCTAGACCCGGCGTTGGTGAAGTCGCTTGTGGTTAACAATGACGGGTGGGCGCTGCAGCGCAAATACTCCGGCATCTTCGATAGCGAAGCACCGTCCAATGAGGTGGTGAAGGAAACGGCCGATATTTTGTGGATGTTCGGAATAATCGAGAGCGCGATTGGGGACCTGGTGGGGGCCGAGGCTGAAGAATCCAAGGGCTGGCACTATAACAAGTGGCGCGGCTTCGACGGTAACAATGATCCACATTACAGTGTCGCGCGAACGATGATTGAAGAGCTTGGCGAGTTTGAGCAGAGCCGCAAGGGCATTAACCTCAACAGTCACACGCAGACATCGTTGCCTCACTACCGCGGCATGTATGAGAAGTTCTACGGCTATATTCAGGCCGGTCAGGCCGCTCCCCTTTCATTCGATGCCCTTCGCGACCTTTGCGCCTAATCGGAGATTCAAAATATGAGCGAAGATTACGAACGCGAGAAGCTGGGTAACGCGGTCGACGCACTTGCCGCCAGCGCCGCCCCGATTCAGAAGCGTTTGGAATATGCGTGGATGGCCATGCACACGTTGGTTGGTCATAGGCTCACAAACCCGAAGCGGCAGGCCGAGTTCGATGAGATCAACGAGAAGTTGACCGCCGACAAGTCAGACGCGCATGCGGGCTTTGTGCTGACGACGTGTTCGAAGCTCTCCGACGATGTCGCTGTTGAGATCGCGCGGGCGATCGTGGACCTGAATGCCCGCCTCAACATGAACCGCATTTGGGACCTTGAGGATGAGGTTGAGAGGCTCAAGCCGGAATAATTCTTGACGAACCTCGATAGGCGGCTGCGGCGCTCAAAACCGCTCTCATTCGATCAGTCTCATCTTAGTATTCGGTGAGGCTTGCGGTGTCGAGTGAGCCGCATCGACCTTGCCCGCTCACCAGGAAGGAGCCAAAATCACATTCTATGTTTACTCCCATTTGCAACGGCAGGATCAATGCAACTTGGGCCGATCGCAGAATGTTGACTTGTAACCTTAGGGGCCAAAGGGTGTCATATGCATTTGTCTAGCAGGTTGGCAAAAGGCCACCGGTTTAGATATCTTAACCTTGATTGCGGCGGTAGATGAAAAGCTGGAGAGCGAAACCGTTGGGTCAGCTTCCCTATCGGTTCGATAGCGGCGTCGAGCGAGGACTCGTCGGGTTCGTAATCTGCCCCATTGACGTACGAGACCGCCCCCGCTAGCGGCCGGTCGACGCAACCACGAACCAGGCACTTTTCGGCGCTCGCTGGTCGCAGCGCACTTGGATGGTCCGCGACAACACCTACGTCCCAGAAACGGATTGGCAAGGTTTTTAGGCTATGCGCCGCAATGAGGCGCTAAGGAAAAGACATGGACAGAAACAAACTCTTCTCCGCGACAGCTCTGCCCGCGCCATTTAGTCTTCGCATCATGGACAAGATATCCCGTTCTGAAACGAACAGGAATGCCGACAAGAGTAAGAAAGCCGGGTAGAAATTTTTAGACCGGGTTCTTATCTAGAACCCGGTTGCTTAAATCGTCCGATCGATTTTCGACGGACGATTTGACCCGATGCCAACTCAATCCGAAAAGTTTAGGAATCTTGCCCGCGGTGGGAAGGGCTACCACTACCACCGATCGGAGATCGCCAATCTTATCCTCTCGTCAAGAGAAAGAACGGTTGAGAGTGTCTCGACATTCCTCTCCGTCCGTCTGCTGAAGCTCGACGAGAAGGCTTGGCGCGTTCTCAATTTTTCGAAGAACGATTGGAAGCAGCTCGCAAGGCTTCGATCGAATACCGACGGACAGCTCGAGGCCGACTTTCTGGAGCTCGCTGGATTGTATGCGGAAAGCAATCAGGCAAGCGTCAGGAAACTCTACGAAATATCGCGTAGAACGAGCAATCAGGTCCTGATCCAAGACGCGCAGGACGCCGACGCGTTTGTCGAGGAGATGGGCAGTCTAGAATCCCAATCCATCTTCGCCCTGCGTATGCAATGTGCGGCAGGCTACCCAGCGACAGAGACGATGCGGGAGAATGTCGAGAGACTTATTCCTGCAGGATGGGCGAACGCTAGGATGGTCGCGCCGTTGGTCTACCACACCGCGCACGCGCCGTCTGCTGAGCTGCTCGACAGTTTTCTCTCCTATCTCCTTGCTGGTGACGAGGAGGATGTAGAAAAGGAGGTCATAAAGCTCCTGCTCGATGAAGATGCGGTGCAGAACGCTTCCCTCGCTTTTAAGATCTACGTGGGGATGATGTGCCATCCTTACGATGCGATACAGCTTGTGCTTGACCATGTAGAATACCAGCTCGCTATCGGTCGAGGCGTCGGCTCCGCGCAGTTAGCGTTTCTGCATGCCGTTACCTCTCTCTTTGACGATCGGCGGGCTAAGGCCCTTATCGGATTGTTGAGTGACCCTACCAGCTTCAAGCAGAGCCCCGATCTAGACGCACTGGAAGGATGGTTCGATATCGATCGGCAAACGCCGTGAGACGGCAGAGCAGGCGCTGGCACACATCCGCGAGTCGATCGGCGCCATGCACAATATCGAGCTTCGGGTGATCCGCGCCGGCCCCCCGTCGCGGTCGGAGACCGGACCGGGGACGGGCCCG
>CATMNW010000154.1 GCA_950071875.1 uncultured Erythrobacteraceae bacterium
GTCGGACTTCTGTCGCACCGCGCTGGGCATCTCGCAGCAATATCTGGCTTCGGAAAAAGTCGACCCGGCAGGCTTCGCGCTGGCGAATTTCTCCGCTCTCGAAGGACCGTTCGAACGGTTCTTCGTCGCCTATGAGCAATACCAGCGCGAATCCTCCGCATGGGATGCCCGCTATGGCGAACGCTATGGTGCTTCCCAGCCGGGTTATGTCGCAGTGCAGAACGCACGCGGGTTCGATGCCCCCGGACCGGGCGCGGATCCTGCAGCCCTGAGCGCGACGCCGCTTCAGGAAACCCGTGTGATCGATCCCGATACGGGTGCGCAGATCCCCGTCGCACCGGTCGACGAGACGCGCAGCTCGACCCCTGTCGTTCAGCCCATTCCGAACGATGATGGCGAGGATGACACGCCGCAAAACTGACTGGGCTTTTTGCAGGCGCGCAGGCCTACATCAGGCGGCGCGCCTCGCAGGAAGCTGCGAGCTTTTTGAGCAGGCTTTCACCAATTGCCCTGCACACAGGCCCCGCCTATCGCGACGCGCATGGACTTACAGGCGATCGTCACCGAAACATGGAATGCCCTTGCCGACGAGCGCGGCGGGGGTACGCCCGCGCGATATATCCCCGCCCTGGCGGCAGTCGATCCCTGCAAATTCGGCATCGCGCTGGCGACCGATGACGGCCAGGTAGCCTGCGCCGGAGATGCGGACGAAACCTTCTCGATCCAGTCGATCTCAAAGGTTTTCGCGCTGGCGCTCGCGCTCGAACGGGAGGGAGCGGCGCTTTGGGACGCGGTAGGCCGCGAACCTTCGGGCGATGCGTTCAACTCAATCGTTCAGCTCGAGAAGGAAAAGGGCATACCCCGAAATCCTTTCATCAATTCGGGTGCCATCGTCACGACCGATCGCTTCATCGGACAGCGCGGCGCGGACGAGGCGGTGCGCGACCTCATCGAGCGCCTTCGCCGGATGGCTCGCAACCCGCAGATCAATTTCGACCAGGACGTGGCCCGCAGCGAAAGCGAGACCGGCGAGCGCAATCGCGCGCTGGCGTGGTTCCTTGCCGATTTCGGGCGGTTGCTAAATCCTGTGGAAGAGGTGCTGTCGGTGTATTTCCGCCAGTGCGCGCTTTCCATGAGCTGCCGTCAACTGGCCGAAAGCGCGCTGTTCCTCGCCTTCGACGGTACCGATCCGGTTACGGGACAGATGATGTGTTCTGCCAGCCGCGCGCGGCGCATCAACGCGCTGATGTTGCTGTGTGGGCATTACGACAATTCCGGCCAGTTCGCCTTCGAAGTCGGCTTCCCGGGGAAATCGGGTGTCGGCGGAGGTATCCTCGCCAGCGTCCCTGGGCGCGCAACTATCGCAGTCTGGTCTCCCGGCCTCAACCGCGCAGGCACGAGCCTGCTGGGCGCAAAAGCCCTTGCGCAAATTGCCCGAAGGACCGGCTGGTCGGTATTCAGCGGCGAACTGCCGGAGGTCTAGGTCGCGCCAAAGGTCCAGCCTTCGGTCAATGCAACGTCGCCAGTAAGCGCAGCAGGTGTCCAGCGCTGGGTTTCGCCAGACACGCGTCGTAACCAAGCTGCCGTCAGCAGCGCATCGGAAGAGTGGTCGTCGATGGGTCCATTGCCCGATACCTCGGACGATCCGAGCCGGGCGAGGGCGGCATTCAGGTCTTCCATGCTGCGCATCTTGGCGCGGCCGATGTTGCGGCCAGCCTCCTTCGCGGCGAGGCTGGTGTAGATTTCCACGATTGCCGATCCGCGGTCCGGCAGGGGGTCTACAGGCCATACCGGGAAGCGGCCACGAAGATGGTGCAGCATGCGCATTCCGGTAAGGCTCGATTTGCCGACTTGTGCGGCACCTACCAGGTTGAAGTTCGAATAGGGCCTGCAGCCCATGGCGGCCTGTGCGTGTTCGGTCACGCGGAAGCGGCCACGGCCGTGCGATGCCCCATCGCATCCGAACCGGACGCCGGTCTCGGTGCCGAGGCGGAAATAAGGGCGGAAATCGGGATGTTCGACGAATCTTTGCACTTCGAGATTGGGATCAGGCCCGCAGACGTCGTCTATCACAGCCCAGAGCGATGGTGCATCGGGCAACGCTGCTTTGGCACCGGGAAAATAGGCACCGCAATCGGCAAAGGGCAGTGCGATGCCAAGGTCCAGTCCGACAAGCGTATCGTCGGGCAGGTCATTCGCAAGCAGCGCGAGAACATCGGAACGTGACCAGCCCCTTCCCGGATCGATCAGCACAGGTGGCCCGCCATCGCCATGGGCCACGGCGAGGGCGATTCCCTTCTGTCGCGGCCCTTTGGCGCCAGACCAGTCTATACCGAGGAAATGCCGGAACCTAGCCACGCTCGCGCCGCAGACTGTCCCAGTAATCGAGGCGCTTCTTCACCTCGCGCTCGAAGCCGCGCTCGAGCGGCTGGTAATAGGTCTGCGGCTCCATTTCCTGGGGCCAGTAATTGTCACCCGAAAAGCCGTCTTCGGCATCGTGATCGTAGCTGTACCCGGACCCGTAGCCGATATCCTTCATCAGCTTGGTCGGTGCATTAAGGATATTCTGCGGCGGCATCAGGCTGCCGGTTTCATTCGCGCTCCGGAAAGCGGCTTTCTGAGCCTTGTAGACCGCGTTAGATTTGGGCGCTGTGGCCAGATAGGTACAGGCCTGCACCAGCGCGAGTTCGCCCTCGGGGCTGCCAAGGAATTCGTAGGCATCCTTCGCGGCCATGCATTGCACCAGCGCCTGCGGATCGGCCATGCCGATATCCTCGACTGCCATGCGCACCAGGCGGCGGGCAAGAAAGCGCGGTTCTTCCCCCGCCGTCAGCATCCTTGCGAGGTAATACAGGCTGGCTTGCACATCGCTGCCGCGCACCGCTTTGTGCAAGGCCGAGATGAGGTTGTAATGCCCCTCGCGGTCCTTGTCGTACACAGCAACGCGCCGCTGCAGGAATTTGCTCAAAGCCGCCGGGTCGAGCGGTTCGCCAATGTTCGCGTTATACAGCGTTTCGGCCTGATTGAGCAGGAAGCGCCCGTCACCGTCCGCACTCGCCACCAGCGCGTCACGCGCGGGGGGAGTAAGCGGCAGCGGACCCTGCAGTCCCTCTGCCCGATCCAGCAACTGGCCAAGCGCATCGTGATCGAGCCGTTGGAGGATGAGGACCTGGGCGCGACTGAGTAGCGCTGCGTTCAGGGCAAAGCTCGGGTTCTCCGTCGTCGCGCCGACCAGGGTGACAGTACCCCGCTCGACGAAGGGCAGGAAACCGTCCTGCTGCGCGCGATTGAACCTGTGGATCTCGTCCACGAACAACAGTGTGCGCTGGCCGGCCTGTGCGGCCTTGTCGGCTGCTGCGAAAGCCTTCTTGAGGTCCGCTACTCCGCTGAACACGGCCGAGACGCTTTCGAAGCGCATGCCAACGCTGTCGGCAAGCAGGCGGGCGATCGTCGTTTTGCCGGTGCCGGGCGGTCCCCACAGGATCATGCTGGACAGGCGGCCCGCCGCGACCATCCGGCCGATTGCACCTTCCGGCCCGGTGAGGTGATCCTGACCGATGACCTCGGCAAGGTTTGCCGGGCGCAACCTGTCGGCAAGGGGCGCGTCCTCGCGCATCGGTTCGGGCGTGGTTCCGGAAGGAAGGCTGTCGGGAAAGAGATCGGCCATTGGTCGGCTGACATAGGACGTTCGGCGGAAATGTGGAGGGGCCACTTGTCTGCGATCCTATAAGATATATCTTAGTAGTATCGGAAAAGGAAAATGATATGACTACTGCTGGTAATAACGACGAACCGCTGGAAGGCGACATCCCTGATCGCCCGGAAGGCGAGGCTTTCGATGTCGACGTGGATATCGATGTCGATCCGGATGCTGACGGCAGCTTCAGCCGGACTTACGGCTCATCGTCTTTCTTCGGACCGGATGGCATTTTCGGCCACAAAGGCCCCTTCGGACCCGACGGTCCTTTCGGCCCGAATGGTCCTTTCGGCCCGCAGGGTCCCTTTGGCGAGGGAACGGGACGATCGGGCAGGAAGCATAGATCGCGTCGTCGGCGCATGTTTGCGCAGGGCGAACTGCGACTGCTGCTGTTGCACCTGATCGCCGGGGAGCCGCGCCACGGTTACGAACTGATCAAGGCCGTGGAAGAGATGACCGGCGGCACCTATTCGCCAAGTCCCGGGACGATCTACCCGACACTTTCGCTGCTGGAGGACGAGGGTCTGATCCGCGAAGTCGAAGGTGACGAGCCGCGCAAGGCCTACCGCGCTACCGAAAAAGGGCGCGGGGAACTGGCTGATCGCAAGAACGAGGCCGAAGAACTCGTCGGTCGGATCGAGGGGGCGCGAAGGCGCAGGGTGAAATCCGGCAAGGTATTCGCCACGCCGGAGATGTTCCGCGCGATCGGTAATCTGACGACTGTCCTGAAAAACCGGGCGAAAAGCGGCCAGCTGGATGAGAAAACGATGCGCGATATCGTCGACCTTGTCGACGAACTCGCCAAGAAGATCGAGCGTCTCTGACCGGTCCGGCCGATTTGCTATCCACGGGCGGAATGCTAATCTCGCCCGTGGGTCGCGAACGGGAGGGAATTTGCATGACCGACAGAGCAAAGACACCGTGGCACTTGTGGGTGATCGGCCTCGTATCGCTATTGTGGCACGCGGGCGGTGCTTACGACTACACGATGACGCAGACCCGCAATGAAGCATACCTTCGCACTGCGGCCGAGAATGCCGGCGTCTCATACGAGGCTATGATCGGGTATTACACCACGTTTCCCGCTTGGGCGGACGCCCTGTGGGCGTTCGGAGTATGGGGCGCGGCAGCGGGTTCGATCCTGCTGTTGCTGCGCAGCAAGTTCGCGTTCTACGCATTCATCCTTTCGCTGATCGGGCTGGCGGGCACGACCGTGTACACCTTCTACTCCGATATTCCGGCCGAGCTCAATTCGAGCTTCACCTGGATATTCACCGCAGTGATCTGGATCGTGACGCTTCTGCTGGCTCTGTATGCGAAGCGGATGACCGCGGCAGGCATTTTGCGCTGAAGGCTTATCGGGCGGCTGCCCGGGTTTCGTGTAGCCGCAGATAGGTGTCTACCACCGCCTGGTTGATTGCGTCCCAGCTATAGGCGCGGGCCGCTTTTTCGCCGTTCGCGCCATGTTGCAAGCGCAATGCATCGTCGGTGCAATAGGGCGCCAAGGCTTCGGCACAAGCGGGGGCGAAGACATCGGGCTTGCCCGGCGGTACCAATCGTCCTGTCTCGCCATTCGTGACGAGGCTGGCCGCGCCTGTTGCACCGGCAGCGACCACCGGAAGGCCGCAAGCCATTGCCTCCAGCGTGACGTTGCCGAAGGTTTCGGTAATCGAGGGGTTGAAGAAAATATCCCCGCTGGCGAGCGCCTTGCCCAGATCCGCCCCGGTTTTGAAGCCCGCGAAAATTCCGCCCGGCAACGCCTTTTCGAACCAGCCGCGGGCAGGTCCGTCGCCGATAACGAGAACCTTGTGCGGCACCTGTCGCTTGCGCAACTGGACGATGGTTTCCGCAAAGACATCGAGACCCTTTTCCATCACCAAGCGGCCCAGGAACACGATCGCGACATCGTCGTCATCGAGTCCGAGCGAGCGGCGCCATTCGAGATCGCGCCGTGACGGATCGAAGATTTCGCGGTCCACGCCGCGCGACCAGATGCTGATGTCCTCGTGCATCCCCTGGGCCTTGAGCTCGTCGATCTGGCTTTGCGACGGGGCAACAAGGGCATCGGTCCGCTGATAGAACCGCCTCAACAGCCCGACCACCGCCGGTTCGAGGAAGCCGGCGCCGTAATACCGTGGATAGGTCTCGAACCGCGTGTGGACGGAAGCGAGCACCGGTATGTCACGCTTGCGAGCCCAGTTCAGCGCCGAATGGCCGGTAAAGTCCGGCGCCGAAAGATGCACGGTATTGGGAGCGAACACCTCTAGGTCGGCGCGGGCCTTGGCATCGAGCGGCAGGCCGAGCCGGTATTCGCCGCGGTTCTTCACCGGCATGCGCATGTTGGGCACGTCAACCAGGTCGCCTGTGGGCGGAAAGTCGGGTTCTTCCACGACCGGAGCATAGACGCGCAGCTTCGCGCCCTGCCGCAATAGGTATTCGGCCAAGCGGTTCAGCGCCTGATTGCACCCGTCGCGGGTGTAATTGTAGTTCCCGCTGAACAGCGCGATGCGGAGATCGGTCACATCCATTGCGCGGGGCTTTAGGGCTTAGGAACCTTTTTGGCGAGGGTTCGCTTGTCCGAATGAAACCACGTCTTGTCGACGCATACCTATTTCGCGTTGACTCTCATGCACGCAACTTTATTGCCGCCGACGGGCCACGCGGTCCCAACGCCGCGCGTGCTCTCTGCAAGGAGAGAATACATGACTGCCGAACCGACGCTCAAACCCGAGCGCCCTTTCTTTTCGTCCGGACCGA
>CATMNW010000155.1 GCA_950071875.1 uncultured Erythrobacteraceae bacterium
AAGACGGCTCGAAGGCGACCTTCACCGCGCTGTGCCGCATCGATACGGCGAACGAGATGGAATATTACCGCAACGGCGGCATCCTCCATTACGTGCTGCGCAAGCTGGCCGCTGCGTGATCCGCAAAGTTCTCATCGCTGGGCTGGCGACGACGATGCTCGTCGCCTGCTCTGCCGATGGGCGCTATGCCGACACTTCCGACGGACAGGTTGACGAGCAAGGCGGCGTAACGCTGATTGCGCCGAAAACGCTCGCAGAACGGATCGCGGATGGGGAAGCGATCCAGCTTATCGATGTTCGCACTCCCGAAGAATTTGCCGAAGGGCATATTCAAGGAGCGATCAATATCCCTGTCGACGGCTTCGATCCTGCCAACTTGCCCGATGCCGGCAATGCGAGCCGTATTCTTTACTGCCGCTCGGACCGGCGCTCTGGCGTTGCTGCGGAGCGACTGGCGCAAAGCGGCCAAACCGCTGTGCATGTCGAAGGCGGCATCCTCGCGTGGCAGGCGGAAGGCCTTCCGGTAACCGCTCCTGAAAGCTGAAGCGGAGGCCGGGAGCACCCGCACCGTATGTCCCTGATCGACCTTCTCACCAAGGCGTTCGGCCGTAACGAAACCGATCCGCAGGCAGATCCCGCTGTCATGCGCGCTATCGGCAGTGAAGTGCGTTCTCGCCTTTCGGCCAATCCGAACGCTGAGGCGGCAGGGAACGGTAAGGCCGACCTGTTCCTGCTGCGCAATCTGCTGACCACCCGCCAGTGCGCGAAGCTGATCAAGGTGATCGACAGCCGGATCCAGCGATCTGTCCTTTTCTCCGAGAAAACCTCGCCTCGGGGCAGGACAAGCTCGACCCATTTCTTTTCGGAAGAGGCGCCGGAAACACGGGCGCTTTCCAACAGGATCGGTACCGTGACGGGCATCGATCCGATGCATGCCGAGCCCCTGCAGGGTCAGCGCTATCGCCTGGGTGAAGAATACCGGCATCACAGGGATCACTTCGGCACCGACAAGGCCCATTGGCAAATCGAACGAAACCGCGGTGGACAGCGCAGCTGGACTGCGATGATCTATCTCAATGCCGTTGAATCGGGGGGCGAAACCGATTTTCCCGAACTCGATCTGAGAGTTACGCCCGAACCGGGGCTGATGGTCCTCTGGGACAATATGGATCGCAAGGGACGGCCCAATCGCGCCACGCGCCACGCGGCCCTGCCAGTGCTAGCCGGGGATAAATACGTGGTTACGCAATGGTATCGGCAAGGTGTGTGGAGCCTGCGCCAACGCACGTGACTTCGCCCCGTGCCGAACCTGTGAAAGGCGGGGCGGCGCCTTCACCGCCCTCTTTGTTCAGAGACTAGGCGGATGCGCGCGCACTGCGCCTGATACGGAATTTGCGGCGTCCGAGAATTGCTGCTGCTGCCATCCCGAACAGCGCCATCATCGGCGGTGCGGGTACGTCGGTGCCGCTGCTGCTGCCCGAACTCGAACTGGAACTGGAACTTGAAGTGGATGTCGAGCTGCTGCTCGAGGTCGAGGATGAGCTCGAGGACGAAGAACTGGTCGAACTGGACGAGGACGAGCTCGTGCTCGACGTGATGTTCCCCGAGGTCGAAGTCGAACTGGACGAGGAGACATCGCCCGAAGAAGAGCTCGTCGTGGTCGTGCTGACTTCGCCGGTCGATGTGGAAACGGCACCTGTTGAGGTCGAAACCTCACCGGTCGAAGTCGAGACTTCGCCGGTCGTGGATGTCGAACTGATCGCGCCGGTGCTGGTGCTCACCCCGCCAGTGGTCGACGAGGTCGAGGTCGAGCTGCCGCCAGTGGTTGTCGAGACTTCTCCGGTAGAAGTGGAGGTCGACGATCCGCCGGTGGTCGTGGACACTTCGCCTGTGGAGGTCGACGAACCGCCGGTCGAAGTCGAGGTCGAGCTGCCGCCGGTGGAACTGGTGGTCGATACATCGACGATCACGTCGCCCGGTTCGCCGCCGGTGGTCGTGGTCGAATTGACGACGACGCTGCCGCCCCCGCTGGATCCGCTGAAAAAGCCGCCGAAGAACCCGCCGCCGAAGCCGCCACCATAGCCGCCGCCGTAGCCGCCACCGCCCGGCAGCGATCGGGCTGCGCCGCCACCGCCGACCGGTGCAGCCGCGGGCAACGGTGGTACTGGAACAGCGGCCATCGCCTGGCGATAGACCGGCGGACAGATGTTGTTCGGATTATAGGCTGCTTCGGGCGATTCGGCCGGTACGCATTCGACCTGGCGCGGAATGGTCCGGGCGCGCGGCACTGTGGGGCGTGGCACGGCGCGCGGCTTCGCCTGCTTCACATATTTCACCGGCGCCTTCACGCTCTTGGATTTGTACTGCGGATTGTCGGTAATCGGCTTTTCGGCAACGTGCACCGCACCGCCTGCGAGCAGCGCACCACCCGCCGCGGTGGCCGAGAGTTTGGCAAGAGCTGACTTGACCGACATCGCTTGAACTTTCTTCTGCGACTGGGCGAACCCGGGAAGCCCCGCAAATCCGCCGCAATCTGGGATATTTATCGCAAATCCCGACGACCCGGGAATCACATAAATTTACTGATCGCTTATGGTGTCAGAATGTGAATTTTTCACCGAAATGCGAGACTTGTGCAAGTCCCGTCCCGTTTCGGGACCCATTTGCGTGGCTTTCTTACCGCACCGATAACCTTACTTGTCGAACATATCGCCCTGCGGCCTGCTGGGCGGGGCCATACCCAGATGGTTCCAACCGCCATCGTTCAGCATCCGGCCTCGCGCCGTACGGGCAATCAGTCCAAGCTGGATGAGGTAGGGTTCGATGACCTCTTCCACCGTATCGCGCGGCTCCGAAAGGCCGGCCGCAAGCGTTTCGACGCCCACCGGGCCGCCCTTGTAGGTGGTGGCGATCATGGTGAGATACCGCCGGTCCATCGCATCCAGACCCAGGCTGTCGACCTCCAACCGCGTAAGGGCATCGTCGGCGACCCTGGTCGTGACCACGGGTTCGCCCAGCACGCTTGCAAAGTCGCGCACGCGCCGCATCAGGCGGCCTGCCACACGCGGCGTGCCCCGCGAACGGCGGGCGATCTCGCGCGCACCGCCCTCGTCAATGCCCATGCCGAGCAGGCCTGCCCCCCGGGTGACGACCTTAAGCAGCTCGTCCTCGGTGTAGAAATTGAGGCGCACGGGAATGCCGAAACGGTCGCGCAAGGGCGTGGTCAGCAGCCCCTGCCGCGTGGTCGCTCCGACCAGCGTGAAGGGCGGCAGGTCGATCCGGACACTCCGCGCCGAGGGCCCCTCGCCGATGATGATGTCGAGCGCGCGGTCTTCCATCGCCGGATAGAGCACTTCCTCGACCACCGGATTGAGTCGGTGGATCTCGTCGATGAAGAGCACATCGTTCGGTTCGAGATTGGTCAGCAGCGCCGCAAGGTCGCCCGCCTTGGCGATCACCGGACCGCTGGTAGCGCGGAAACCGACGCCCAATTCCTTCGACACGATCTGCGCCAGCGTTGTCTTGCCGAGGCCCGGAGGCCCGAAGAACAACACATGGTCCATCGCTTCGCCGCGCTGCCTGGCGGCTTCGACGAATACACGCAGGTTTTCCCGCGCCGCCTTTTGCCCGACGAATTCGGCAAGCGACTTCGGCCGAAGTGCCGCATCCGGGTCTTCCGGCTGCCGGTCGGGCGAATGGAGAGGAACGGGTTCGGTCATATCAGAACGGATTCACCGTGTACCCGCGTTGCTGCAGCAGCGCATGGGCCGTCATGGCCGAAAGCGCCATTTCCACGCCCGGGATCATTTCGTCTTGGGCGATCCCCTGCGCCGCTGCGCTCTGGCCGCAGACTATGAAGCGCACGCCGTAATCGAGCAATTGTTCGACCATGTATCGCGATGCCTCGTCCTGGCTGGCCAGCAGGTCCTTCACCGCGCTGCCATGGACCACTACCGCGATGCGGATGTTTTCCGGGTCCACCCCGAGTGAGGCGTGCATGTTGATGAATCGCGCAGCGCTTTCGAAACCCCGGTTGCGCGTTCCTTCGGCAGCCTGCTGGGCCACATCGAAGGCCACTGCAAATTCGGCATCCATCGGCACGCTCTCGATACCGTCGATCGGATAATGCGGTCCGAATTTCTCGAAGATGGGGCCGAAGCGCGGTTCTGCCTCCTGGGCCGCTGCCGGGATCGCTAGGGCCATCACAGAACCTGCAATTGCACAGCGTATGACGTTGAGCATGGTTTTATCGTTCATCCTGCTGCCTTCTTCAAAGCGACCCGTATCAATTCGCCTTCGCTGGTGCCTTCGCCCAGTTCACCCTGCGCCGCAGCGACTGCGCGGGCAGCAACGGCAGGCTTGAAACCGAGGTTTTCCAGCGCGCTGACTGCATCGGCGCTTGCCCCGCCTGCGGGAGCCGCCGGTGCGCCAGCTGCCCCGCCGCCACCCGGCAAAGCGCCCGCCTTGTCCTTGAGTTCGTTGACGATGCGCCCTGCCAGTTTCGGCCCGACCCCGTTCGCCCGAGCGACCATTGCCGCATCGCCATTGGCGCAGGCCTGCTGCACTTCGCCGGTCGACAGGGCGGAAAGGATCGCGAGCGCAACCTTGGAGCCGACGCCCTGGACCTGCGTCAGCAGGCGGAACCAGTCCCGCTCGGCCGCTTCGGCAAAGCCAAGCAGGCGCATGTCGTTTTCGCTGACCTGCAGATCGGTATAGACCGTGCAGCCTTCTCCGACCTCGCCCAGCGCGGCGAGCGTCTTGGTAGAGCAATGGACGAGATAGCCGACGCCCGAGACGTCGATCACCGCCCAATCGCTACCGGTTTCGTCGAGCAGACCCTTCAGCTTGGCAATCATTGGTTTCCTTCGGCGCTACCGCTTCGCTGCCTGAGCGCGTTTTACCCTTAGCGCTACCACTTCGCTGCTTGAGCGCGTTTTGTTCCTGCCTCACAATAACCGGCTTGGCCAGTGCGCAGGCGCAATTATCGCCAGCACGCTATGCGCCGGCGGGTGACAAAGGTGACACCGTGTCACCCTGTCGAAATCGGCATAAGATCCTGTATCTGAAACGAAACCGTCTCTGAAGCCCAAGGTTACACATCAATGCGGAATTTTCATGGCCGGGCCTAAACATCGGAACCGCCCTCGCAAATTTGCGCCGTGTAGGAAAATCTGGCCTTCATGCTGGCCGAGAAAAGGCGAAGTGGACAGTGCCCTCCGCTTGGGACAAGACGAGGGACATGAGCTGGAACACTTTCGGACGCACCCTGCGCTTCACCACCTGGGGCGAAAGCCACGGCCCCGCGATCGGTGCGGTGGTCGACGGGTGTCCTCCGGGTATCGAACTGGCAGAAGCCGACATCCAGCCCTTCCTCGATGCGCGCAAACCCGGACAGAACAAGTTCACCACCCAGCGCAAGGAACCGGATGAAGTCCGCATCCTTTCGGGCGTATTCGAAGGCAGGACAACCGGCACTCCGATCAGCCTGCTGATCGAGAACACCGACCAACGATCGAAGGACTATTCCGAAATCGCCAACACCTATCGTCCCGGCCATGCCGACTATGCCTATGACGCGAAATACGGTTTTCGCGATTACCGCGGCGGCGGGCGGTCGAGCGCCCGTGAAACGGCGATGCGCGTGGCGGCGGGCGCGGTGGCACGCAAGGTAATCGGCGAAGTCGACATCCTTGCCTATGTCGCGGAAATCGGCGGCGACCGGATCGACCCCGCCAATTTCGACCGCGACGAGATCGCGCGCAATCCCTTCTGGTGCCCCGACGCCGAGGCGGCGAAACGATGGGAAAAGCTGGTCGACGATGCGCGTAAGGCTGGTTCATCGCTCGGCGCTGTGGTCGAATGTGTGGCGGATGGCGTGCCTGCCGGATGGGGCGCGCCGATCTATGCCAAACTCGACAGCGATATGGCTTCGGCCATGATGAGCATCAACGCGGTCAAGGGCATCGAAATCGGTGACGGCTTCGATGCCGCGCGCCTGACCGGCGAACAGAATGCCGATGCCATGTCACCGGGCGCAAACGGGCCCGAGTTCGCGGCCAATCATGCAGGCGGAGTTGCCGGCGGCATCTCCACCGGGCAACCCGTCACCTGCCGCGTTGCCTTCAAGCCGACCAGTTCGATCCTCACGCCGGTGGGCAGCATAACCCGCGGGGGCGAGGCGACCGAAGTCCGCACCAAGGGCCGCCACGATCCGTGCGTCGGCATCCGCGGCACGCCCGTGGTCGAAGCGATGATGGCGCTGGTGCTGGCGGATCACAAGCTGCTGCACCGGGCGCAGTGCGGGGATGTCGGCAACCCGGCCAGCTCGGACTGATCGATGCTCCAGAACCTGCTGCGGCCGGAGTTTGCGATGCTCCTGACCGGACTGTTGCTGGTGGCAACGGTCCTTGCCGGCTTGTTGACTTCGCGGATCGGCTTTCCTGCGATCA
>CATMNW010000156.1 GCA_950071875.1 uncultured Erythrobacteraceae bacterium
GCGCCCCAGCTGCCGCCGGAACCCGGCCCCCGGGGATGAGCGGTATCGCCCAGTTCGACAAGGACATCATTCGGGTCGAGGCCCAGCATTTCGCCCGCGATCTGGGCGAGAATCGTGTAGGTGCCCGTGCCGATGTCCGTCATGTCGGTTTCGACCATGGCCGTGCCGTCCGGCCTCAGCGTGACGCGCGCTTTTGCTTCCGATACGTTGTGCACGCGGGCGGCGCTGGCCATTCCCGTGCCGATCCACCATTCCCCTTCGCGTCGCATTCGCGGCTTTCGCGGGCCGCTGTCCCAGCCGAAGGCCTCGGCACCCTGTTGCAGGCATTCGGCCAGTTTGTGGGACGAGAAAGGCAGGCCTTCTTCCGGGTTGTCTTCCGGAATGTTGCGCAGCCGGAGCTCCACCGGATCGATACCGGCTTCTTCCGCGAGGATGTCCATCGCGCCCTCGAGCGCCGGCATGCCGACCGCTTCCCCCGGCGCGCGGACGGAACCTGCCGTCATGCGGTGGATCCGCGCGACCTTGAGCATGAGCTCACGGTTTTGCCCGCCGTACAGGAAATGGGACGACTGGAGGACGGGTTCTGCAAAGGCTTCGCCCGGCAGGTTGGACACCAGCGCTTCATGGCCGAACCCCGTTAGCCTGCCGTCTTCGTCCGCCGCCAGCCGCAATCTTTGTGTGGTCTCGCTCCGGCGCATGATGCCCTGGAAGACCTGCTGGCGCGAAAGGACGACGCGCACTGGCCGCCCAAGCTCGATGGCAGCGACCGAAGCGGCCACGGTTTCTTCGCTGATGCCGAGTTTGGACCCGAAACCCCCACCGACGAACCGCGAGACTAGGCGTACCTTGTCCTCTTCCATGTCCAGCGCATCGGCCAGTTCGCTGATATTGTAATTCAGCATCTGCAGCGATGCATGGACGGTAAGCTCGCTGCCGTCCCATTGGGCGATCGCGGCATGCGGCTCCATCGCAGCGGAGGCATGGCCCTTGGTGGTGAAAGTGACATCGACGCTGTGTGCGGCCTGCGACATGGCATGGGCCAGATCGCCCTGGTCGACGGTCTCGTCTTCCTGCACTTCCGGCTCGACCGATGCCGGGTCGAGCGGCGCACCCGGCTCCTCGCGGTACTCGACCTGCAAATGCTTGGCAGCATCGCGTGCCTGTTCGAAAGTTTCCGCCACGACCAGGCATATCGGCTGTCCCCAATAGCAAACCTGCCGCGGAGATTGTGTGGGCGCTTCGTTTGCAGTGCCCTGCGCAGCGCGGGTCGTCAGCCGTTCGTCCTCGATCACTGCGATGACACCGGGCATTTCGAGCACGCTCCCGGTATTGATCGAAAGCACTTCACCGCGCGTGATCGTGGCTGTGACCAGCACACCTTCGGCGCAGTTTTCGACCGGGTATTCGGCAGCGTAGGGCGCGGTGCCGGTGACTTTCGCCAGTCCTTCCACCCGGGAGACCGGCTTGCCCAGAACGCCCTGCTTCATGTCGTCGAGCCGGTTGGCCGTATCGGGTTTGTCCTGCTTGAAATGAACCGTCATGCCGCATCTCCCGATGCCTGACTGAGGACAGCATGAAGCGTGCGCCGGGCCAATGGTATCTTGAAATCGTTCTCTCCGAACCCGCGCGCGTTTTCCAGCAGGAGATCGGCAGCCTTGTCGAACAGCTCGGCCGAAGGGGATTTTCCCTGCAAAAGGTCGGTGATGCGATCGTCGTGCCAGGGCTTGTGCGCCAATCCACCGAAAGCCAGATCGGCGCGTTCGAACCTGCCATCCTTCAATTCGATAATCGCGGCAATCGACACGAGCGCAAAAGCGTAGGAAGAGCGTTCGCGGACCTTCCGGTAGATCTGCGTGCCCCCGACAGGAGCGGGGAGGGTGATACCGGTAATGATTTCACCCTGTTCGAGCACATTTTCGATCCACGGCGTATCGCCGGGAAGGCAGTGAAAGTCGCGCACCGACACACTGCGTTCACCCGCATCGCCGGCAATCTCCACCGTCGCATCGAGCGCGCTTAGCGCCACCGCCATGTCTCCCGGGTAGGTTGCGATACATTTGTCGCTGGTGCCGAGGATACCATGCAGCTTGGCTATGCCCTCGATGGCGCCGCAGCCGCTGCCCGGATCGCGCTTGTTGCAGGGCTGGTCGATGTTGGTGAAATAGAAGCAGCGGGTACGCTGGCAAAGATTGCCGCCATTCGTTGCCTTGTTGCGCAATTGCTGGGTCGCACCTGCCAGAATGGCGCGCGAGAGAACGGGATAATCGTTTCGCACGCGGGGATGAACCGCGGTTTCGGTATTCGTCGCCAGCGCGCCAAGGCGCAGGCCGCCATCTGCTGCATCCTCGATCTGGGCAAAGCCGAGCCGGTTGATATCGGCCAGCGTGCCGGGCGTTTCGACCTGAAGCTTCATCAGGTCGAGGAGGTTTGTCCCGCCCGCAATGGCGAGCGCGCCGTCGCTTGCGGTCAGGTACGATGCTTCGGCAAGCGAAGGAGGGCGGGTGTAGTCGAACGGCCTCATGCTACATCTCCGTTGGCGACTTCCTCGATTGCCGCGATGATGTTGGCATAGGCACCGCAGCGGCACAGGTTGCCGCTCATGCGCTCCCTTATCTCCTCACCCGAAATGGTGACGGGCGACGTCAGGTCGCCGCTCGCATCGCTTGGCCAGTTGTTCGCCAGCTCTTCCAGCATTGCGGTGGCAGAACAAATCTGCCCCGGCGTGCAATAGCCGCACTGGAAGCCGTCATGGTCATGGAATGCCCGCTGGAGGGCAGAAGGCGCATCGGGCGTGCCGAGCCCTTCGATGGTTGTGATACTGTCCCCATCGTGCATGGCCGCCAGTGTCAGGCAGCTGTTGATCCGGATGCCGTTGACGATAACCGTGCAGGCGCCGCACTGGCCGTGATCGCAACCCTTCTTCGTACCCGTCAGACCGACCTGGTGTCTCAGAAAGTCGAGCAGCGTGACCCGAGGGTCTTCGGGAAGGGGATAGGGTGTTTCGTTAACGGTGATCGTGTCAGCCAAAGACGCCTCCTGTGAAACCATAACCGTCGGGCGCGCAAAGGTGTCCGGCGAAGCGTCATAAATCCGGCAGGGGCTGATCAGCAAAACCCCACCCGGCCAGAGCCTTGGACCGCGCGCGGCGTTGCAGCGTGGCGATATCCTCTATCGAAAACGGATGGGCATTTTCCATGCCCTTCAATTCATTCCAGGCCAGCGGAATGGCCACCGGTGCCCCGCTGCGTGCGCGTGCAGAATAGGGCAGGATTGCAGTTGCCCCGCGTTGATTGCGTAGCCAGTCGATAAAGATACGGTCCTTGCGCTTCGCCTTGCTCATGTTCGCGGTGAAGCGTTCGGGTTCGGCAATGCTGAGCGCTTCGGCGAACCTGCGCGCGAAATCCTTGTGGGCATCCCATCCGTGGCCGGGTGTGAGGGGGACGACGACATGCACACCCTTGCCCCCGGACAGCATCGCAAAACTGACAAGCCCCAGATCGGACAGCCTGTCGTGAATATCGCGTGCGGCCTGTCTGACTTCCGCAAAGCCGAGGCCTTCGTCAGGGTCCAGATCGAAAATCATTCGGTCCGGGGCCTCGACACTATCGCTCCGCGCGCACCAGCCATGAAATTCGATCGTTCCCATTTGCACGCATTGCAGCAAGCCGCGCGGGTCATCGATGAAAAGATAGTCTTCGTGGCCACCGTCCTTTTCGCGAATGGGGACATTGTGCACCGCATCACCGAATGCTCCGCTATCGTGTTTCTGGAAGAAGCATTTGCGCGCTCGCCCCTGCGGGCAACGCACGAGGCTGACGGGCCGCCGCGCCGCAAAGGGCAACATCAGCGGGGCAATGGCTTCGTAATAGTCCGCCAAAGCGCCCTTGGTCTGGCCCGTATCGGGAAAGACCACGCGGTCACGGCTAGAAATCTCGACCTTTGCAGATTCGGTTTCCCGATGCTCCGGTACCTCCGGCTTCACTTCGGCTGCGGCCTTGTCGCTTCGCAGACCGAGAAAGCTGGCATGGCGAACGTTTCCGTCGGCGGTAAATTCGGCAAAGGCGATTTCGGCGACCAGCTTGGGGGACACCCATGTCACGCCTCGGGAAGATGCCCGGTCGACTTCGGCAGGAGGAGTCTTGCGCTCGAGGCGTTTCAGTTTTGCGGCGAGATCGCCGAGTTCGTCGGCTGAAAATCCCGTACCTACATTGCCTTTGTAGACCAGTTCGCCCTTCTCGTGCTGGGCAAGGAGGAGCGATGCAAAGGGCCGCGCCCTGGCGCTCGACCCTTTCCAGCCGATGATGACGAATTCCTGCCGCCTGGTGCATTTGACCTTCACCCAGGCCCTGCCGCGCCGGGAGGAGTACTTGCCGTCGATGGTCTTCGAAATGATCCCTTCCTGCCCTGCCTCGCACATGGCGCGATAGAGTTTCTCCCCTGACCCGAGGACATGCTGGGCGAAGTGGACAGGCGGCTCTGCCGTTCCCAGAAGCGCCTCCAGACGTTCCTTCCTCTCGATATTGGGCAATGCGGTGAGGTCCTCACCGGCCAGTTCGAGAAGGTCGAATGCATAGAGGGCCAGATTGTCGTTTGGGCCTTGCGACCCGCTGCCCCGTTTCAGGACCTTCTGCAGGGTGGAGAAGTCCGGATTTCCCTTGGGATCATGCGCCACGATCTCGCCGTCGATCAGGCAGGGTGGCAGGTCCAGTCCGGCGATCTCGCGCACCAGCGGATCGAACTTGTCGGTCCAGTCCTTGCCATTGCGGGTATAGACGCGAACCGTCTTGCCCTTTGCTGCCACCAGCGCGCGATACCCGTCGAACTTGATTTCGTGCATCCACCGGTTGCCCTGTGGGACGTCGTCGACCAGCGTCGCCAGCTGCGGTTTGCGATAATCTGGGATGGCTGCCGTTCTGGCGGCAGGTTGCTTTATCTTTCTCCGTCTGCGGACCGAATGTTCTTCGATATTGCCAAGGAAGGTATCGTCGGTTTCGCCAGCCCGCGCGGTCGCTATCTCCGCCATTGAACGCCCGGTCAGTATGCTGGTCAATTCGTGCTCGACCAAGGCATCTCCGGTTTCCGCGTGCTCGTCGTCCAGCTTGCGCAGCAGCCAGTTCTCTCGCTTTTCTTTCGGCTTGGCCTTCAGGCGGATCAAAAGCCATTCGCCCTTCATCCGCTCGCCGGAAAGCCTAAAGTGCAAGTGGCCCTTCTCAAGGTCCTTGGCGCTCTTGCCTTCGACCGGCTCCCAGTGACCCCGATCCCAGAGCATGACGGTGCCGCCGCCGTATTCTTCCTTGGGGATCACCCCTTCGAATTCGGAATACGACATCGGGTGATCTTCAGTGCGGACTGCCAGCCGCTTGATATCCGGATCGGGTGACGGACCTTTCGTCACAGCCCAGCTTTTCAGCACGCCGTCCACCTCCAGCCGAAGGTCCCAATGCAATCGCGTCGCATCGTGCTTCTGCACGATGAAAAGGTTGCCGGACCCGCTGCTCTTTCGCTCGCCGGCCGGTTCTGGTGTCAGCGAAAAGTCGCGCTTGGCATTGTAATCGGCGAGGGGGTCCTTGCGCGCCGGCATCGATCAGGCCGACTTCTTTCGCTTGGTGCTTTTCTTCGGCGGATCCTTCTCTACCGATTTCTTGAGCGCTGCCATCAGATCAATGACGTTGGTTCCGTCGGCGCCGGATGGTTCATCGGCATCGTCGATGACTGTCTTGCCGCCCTTCGACTTTGCCTTCTTGTCGATCAGCTTGCGCAAGGCTTCGGAATACCGGTCTTCGAATTCGCCTGCATCGAACGGCGCACTTTTCTGTTCGATCAGGGTATTGGCGAGATCGAGCAGTTCCTTCTTGGGCTTGGCATCGTCGATATCGTCGAAAAAGGACTGGCCCGCTCGAACTTCATCGGCATAGCGCAGTGTTTCGAGCAAGAGGCCCTTGCCGCACGGCTTGATCGCGACGAGCTTTTCGCTTCCGCGAACCGAAAGCTGGCCCAAGGCGACCTTGCCAGCCTTGCGCAGGGCTTCCCGCAACACGATGAACGCTTCTTCCGCCAGTTCGTCCTGCGGCGCGACGTAATAGGGCTTTTCGAAATAGAGCGGATCGATTTCGCACGCATCGACGAACTGGACCAGCTCGAGCGTTCGCTTGCTCTCGATCTTGACGGCTTCGATCTCCTCGTTCTCGAGAAGCACGTAGTTGCCCTTTGATACCTCGTAGCCCTTGATGATCTCGTCACGATCGACCGGGCCGATGCCGGGCACGACCTTTTCATAGGAAATACGTTTGCCGCTGGGCTCGTGGATCTGATTGAAGCTGATGCGCGCACCCGACTTGGTGGCGGAATAGATTTCGACCGGTATCGAAACCAGCGCCAGCCTGATCTGTCCCTGCCAATATGCGCGCGCTGC
>CATMNW010000157.1 GCA_950071875.1 uncultured Erythrobacteraceae bacterium
CCCGGTGAACAACATCATCCCGGACTGGAACCACCTCGTCTACGAAGACGACTGGAAAAATGCGCTCGAAGTTCTGCACTCGACCAACAATTTTCCCGAGTTCACCGGCCGCGTCTGCCCTGCCCCATGTGAGGCGGCGTGTACGCTGAATCTCACCGACAATCCCGTGACCATCAAATCCATCGAATGCGCGATCATTGATCGCGGCTTTCAGGAAGGCTGGGTCAAGCCGCAGGTCGCCGAGAAGCGAACCGGCAAATCGGTTGCAGTGATCGGCAGCGGCCCGGCGGGTCTCGCAGCCGCGCAACAGCTTGCACGCGCTGGTCATGCCGTCACCGTATTCGAGAAAAGCGACCGCATCGGTGGTCTGCTTCGCTACGGCATTCCCGACTTCAAGATGGAGAAGCACCTCATCAACCGTCGTGCGGTGCAGATGGAAGCCGAGGGCGTCCAGTTCCGCACGTCAAGCGAAGTGGGCGTCGAGGTCAGCTTCCAGGCCCTGAAAGAGAATTTCGACGCTGTGGTCCTGGCAGGCGGCGCGGAAGAAGCACGCTCGCTCGACATTCCGGGTTCGGAACTCAACGGCGTACGCCTGGCAATGGAATTCCTCACCCAGCAGAACAAGCGCAATGCGGGCGACGAGGAAGTGCGCGCAGCCCCGCGCGGCAGCCTTACCGCAACCGGCAAGCATGTGATCGTGATCGGCGGCGGCGATACCGGCAGCGACTGCGTCGGCACCAGCAACAGGCAAGGTGCGGCCAGCGTTACCCAGCTCGAAATCATGCCCAAGCCCCCGGAAAAGGAAGACAAGAATCTGACTTGGCCAGACTGGCCGCTGAAGCTCCGCACTTCGTCCAGTCACGAAGAAGGGGTGAATCGCGATTGGGCCGTGCTGACCAAGCGCGTGACCGAAGAAAACGGCGATGTCGCCGGGCTCGAATGCGTGCGCGTCGAGTGGAAGGACGGTCGCATGCAGGAAGTGGAAGGCAGCGAGTTCACGCTGAAAGCCGATCTCATACTGCTCGCAATGGGGTTCACCGGCCCCAACCGCCGTGGACTGCTGGATCGCGCTGGTGTCGATCTCGACGGGCGCGGCAATGTTGCGGCGGACACCGAATGGTATCTCACCAGCGAAGCCAATGTTTTCTCATGCGGCGACATGCGCCGCGGACAGAGCCTCGTTGTCTGGGCTATTCGCGAAGGTCGCCAGTGCGCGCGCGCAGTCGATCTTGCATTGATGGGGGCAACCGAACTCCCGCGTTGACGCTCACCCTTGGGTGCGTCCGCGCTCCTGCACTGCTGCGCGGCGGGCTTCGACTTCTTCGGGACTGACCGCCGCGTTGGCGGCGGAAGAAAGCTTGTGTTCGATCCCCAGGCCATCGCCGAAGCTCGCGGCATAGCCCTCGTCTATCAGTTGCTTGTAAGTGGCGAGGAATTCGGGGTCGATACTTGCCATGTCGCAAGCGATCCGCTGCGCAACGCGGAGCAGTTCCTCCGGCGCGACCACGCGGTTCACGAGGCCCCACCGTTCTGCCGTTTCGGCATCCAGAAAATTGCCGGTGAAGCTCAATTCCTTGGCGCGGCTAATGCCGATCATGCGTGAAAGCTTCTGCGACAGGCCCCATCCCGGCACGATCCCAACGCGCGCATGGGTATCGGCGAAGCGCGCATTGGTGCTGGCGATTAGAACATCGCAGGCGAGCGCGACTTCGAAACCGCCGGTGATGGCTACGCCGTTGATCGCACCAATCACAGGCTTTCTGCAGTGTTCGATTGCCTTGACCGGGTTCTGATCCGCCCCTTCCGCGTTGGCCGCTCCAAGCGCACCTTCTTCAGAGCCAAGCTCTTTGAGATCGAGGCCGGCGGTAAAGGCCCGTGTCCCGGCGCCCGTGAGCACTATTGCACGCACATCGTCGTTGGCGTCGAGCTGCGTCATCACTTCGTAAAGCCGGTGCCTCAGGGCTTTCGACAGCGCGTTCATCGCTTCCGGACGGTTCAGGATTACGGTGGCGACGCCTTCGGCAATCTGGGTCAGGATCAGATCGGTCATGGCATCGCAGACTAGCAAATAGGTTGCAGCTTGCAATCGTCCTTGGCGTCGGGTTGAGTAGGTCTCGAGAGGAGACATACACAATGGCATTCAAACCCTTCGACCTGAGCGGGAAGGCCGCGGTAGTAACTGGCGGGAACGGCGGCATCGGATTGGGCATGGCAGAAGGCCTCGCGGCCGCCGGGGCGGATATAGCGATCTGGGGGCGCAACGCCCGTAAGAACGCAGCCGCACTCGAGACACTCGAGAAATATGGCACTAAGATCTCTGCGCTCGAAGTCGATGTCGCCGACGAGCAGGCCGTTGTCGATGCGATGGCTGAAAGCCTTTCGCGCCTCGGCCGGATCGATTGTGCTATTGCGAACGCAGGTGTCGGTGGCGGCGCCCCGCTTACGCAGCAGACCACGGAGCAATGGCGCAAGGTCACGACAGTCAATCTCGATGCCGTCTTCTGGACCTTCCGCGAAGCGGCCAAACACATGGTCGAACGCTCGGAGAATGGTGACAAGGGCGGCTCGCTGCTCGTCACGTCGAGCGTGTCGGCGATCCATGGTGCGCCCGCCAACCAGGCTTATGCCGCAACCAAGGCCGGCGTACTGGCCATGGTACGCGGAACGGCGGTCGAGCTCGCCAGGCATGGTATTCGCGCCAATGCGGTATTGCCGGGCTGGATTGCAACCGACATGACCGAACGCTTGCAAAGTTGGGACGCATTCAATGAAAAAGCCATTGGGCGCGTCCCCATGCGCCGCTGGGGCGAAGGAGAAGATTTCTCCGGCATAGCGGTCTATTTTGCCAGCGATGCGAGCAAGTTCCACACAGGCGATTCGGTTGTAATCGACGGGGGCTATTCGATCTTCTGATCTGTTAGCCGCGGGTTCTCCCGCTGAGATTGGCGCGCCATTGGGTCCCGATGTTTCTTTCCACCTGCGAGACCATCATGGACCGGCAATCGCGCGTGTGAACCGGATTTGATTTGCACGACGCAAAGCACATCCGTCACAAGTTCCAGTCGATCGTCCCGCGGCCGTTTTCCGCGAGGAAGGCGTTGGCGCGGCTGAACGGCTTTGACCCAAAGAAACCGCGATAAGCCGAAAGCGGGCTCGGATGGGCGCTTTCGATTACGCAGTGACGCGGGTCTCGCAGACCTGCGATCCGTTTCGCCTTGTTCTGGGCGTGGCTGCCCCACAGGATGAATACGCACGGTTCCTGTCGTGCTGCCACCGCAGCGACGCACGCGTCGGTGATCGCCTCCCAACCGCGACCGGCGTGGCTGCCGGCCCTTCCTGCTTCGACCGTCAAAGAATTGTTGAGCAGCAATACCCCTTGCCGGGCCCAGGCCGAAAGATCGCCATGCTCGGGGCGCGAAATGCCAAGATCGCTTTCCAGCTCCTTGTAGATATTCACCAAGCTTGGCGGCACTTTCACACCTTCTGGAACAGAGAAGGAAAGGCCCATCGCCTGATCCGGACCGTGATATGGGTCCTGTCCCAGTATGACGATTTTCACCACATCCAGCGGTGTCAATTCGAGAGCTTTCAGCCGACTTCCGCGAGGCGGATAGATGGCCTTGCCGGCACTCTCTTCTGCCACGAGGAAGCCCCCCAGTTCGCGAGCCTCCGCTGTTCGCAGGACCGGCTCGAGGACGGGCTTCCAGCTTGGTGGTACGGTATCAGGCATTGCCCGGCTTGTAGCCCCTTCCGGCCTGCCAGCCAGTGGCCCCTTCCCTACAATCCCCAATCCGCCTAAGGCCGCCCACATGGCAGTGCATTTTCATGAAGAAGACCTTCCCGCAGACGTGCTCGCCGATGGCCCGGTGGCCGTCGATACCGAGACCATGGGCCTCGTAACCATCCGCGACCGCCTGTGCGTCGTCCAGATCAGCGACGGCAAGGGTGACGAACACCTTGTCCGCTTCGGCCCCGACAGCACATACGACGCGCCGAATCTGAAAGCCGTGCTGGCCGATCCGAACCGGCTCAAGCTGTTCCATTTCGCGCGTTTCGACCTTGCGGCGATCGAGCATTATCTCGGCGTCATGGCAACGCCCTGCTACTGCACCAAGATCGCCAGCAAACTGGTGCGCACTTATACCGACCGCCACGGCCTGAAAATGCTGGTGGAAGAACTGCTCGGAGAAAATATCTCCAAGGCCCAGCAATCGAGTGACTGGGGCGGGCCGGTCCTCAACGATGCGCAGCGTGAATATGCCGCGTCCGATGTTCGCTATCTGCATCGCATGATGGAAGAACTCGACAAGCGCCTCGCCCGCGAAGGACGCACCGAAATGGCGCAGGCCTGTTTCGACTTCCTTCCCACCCGTGCCAGGCTCGACGTCGCAGGTTGGTCCGACCACGACATATTCAGCCATATGTAACGGCGGGGCAGGCAAGCAGCGCAAATGTCACCTCGTCAACGCAGGATCGAAACGGAACAGGCCAAGGAGCGGCGGCACGAGCGCCAGCACTGGGCCGAACCGGGCGGGTCGCACGACAAGCTCGTCGCATTCCTGGCGCGCGCCTTGCCCATGGCTGTAGGCGTGCTTGCTGCGCTGATGATCGTGACGCCGCTAAGTCCAAGAGGTGAAATCAGCTTCCTGCTCGATCGCAACAAGGTCGCAGTGATCAAGGAACGCCTACGGGTAGACAATGCTCTGTATCGCGGTGCCGACAACAAGGATCGCCCGTTTTCGCTGACCGCGGGGGAAGCAGTACAGCGATCGAGTGCCGAAGGCATCGTGCGCATGAACGATCTGGTTGCAAGGCTGCTTCTTGACGATGGTCCTGCGCGTGTTTCAGCCCAGGCCGGGCAGTACGACATCAACGAAGAAGTAGTTTCGGTTATCGGTCCGATGCGCATGCAGGCCGCTGACGGCTACCGGATGGTGGCCAACGATGTTTCGCTGGACCTGGCGGATAAGATGCTTGTTGGCGCCGGCGGGGTGGACGGTGCCATCCCGGCCGGAACTTTCCGCGCCGACCGCTTGACCGCCGACTTGACGGCGCGCACCATCACCCTGTCGGGCAATGCACGATTACGCATGGAGCCCGGAAAGCTGAGGATGCCCTGATGAAGCCGCTTCACGCCACCATCGCCCGCTGGGGGATCGGTTCTTTTGCCGTTACCGCGGTCGCCTTTGCCGGCATGCAATTGTCTGCACAGGCGATTGGCGGCCACAATTCCAATGCGCCGGTGAGCTATGCCGCGGATCGCATCGAATTGCAGGATCGGCAAAACCGTGTCGTGCTGTCCGGCAATGTCCAGATCACTCAAGCCGACCTGAACCTCAACGCGGCCCGCACCATCGTGAATTATTCCGATGCAGGTTCGCTAAGGATCCAGCGCATCATGGCTACCGGTGGGGTCAACGTCACCCGCGGCAACGAGCGTGCACGCGGGGATACGGCGGTTTATGACTTCAATCGGCGCATTATAACCATGGCAGGCAATGTCCGGCTCAATCGCGGGGGCGATACGCTTAATGGCGGACGGCTCGTCATAGATCTTGCCAGCGGTGTTTCCAGTATCGACGGGCGCACAAGCGGGTCTTCGTCGGTAACCGGGCAAGGCGAATCCGGCGGGCGCGTTTCAGGCACATTCTCGGTGCCGGAAAACTGATACCAGGCCAGGGGGCCTTCGCTTGACAGGCTAGCGCGTCCTCGCTCCGGCTACGCGAGCGATGTCGGCCAGTCCTTGCGCAAGAAGCAGTTCGGCCGCCTGGCTGTTGGTCAACAATTCGCGGTGCAAGCCGACAAGACGCTGCGTCAACCTGTCCAGCCTGTCGCCGTGTCTCCAGATCGCGAATTGCTGGCCAATGTCGCGCTTCTCCTTGAAGAAGATGCCGAGCCGCGCCTCCTGCCCACGGTCAAGTTCGCCAAAAGGTCGCGAACCGAGCGCCGCAGCGATCCGGGCCAATTGCGCTGCGCGTCGTTCGAAGGCCAGCAGGACACCAACCGGATTTAAGCCCAACTGCTTCATCCGGGCCAGTTCCGCACCGACCTTGGCGGATTGCCCGCCCATCACCGCATTGACGAGCGGCGCGAAGCCGTCGTCTTCGCTGGCCGCCCCGATTGCATCAATATCATCCGCAGTCGCCGTCTGCGGGCTCTGGGGGGCAGCGTCGAGATATAACGCAAGCTTGTCGACCTCGCTTCTTGCCAGCCGCACATCGAGATTGGCTGCACGCGCAATACGCTCTGCCAGATCACCGCCCAGCCGCACTCCCGCTGCATCCGCGAGAGCACGCACACTCTTGGTGACCGACATGAGGTCTGGCGCATAGAACATGGCGACCAGGGCGTCCTTGCGCTTCTCGAGCAGCTTGGCGGTGCGTGACTTGTCGGTAGCGGACGTAGCGA
>CATMNW010000158.1 GCA_950071875.1 uncultured Erythrobacteraceae bacterium
TCCCATACTGTAAGGATATCGGAGTGGGCCAGGCCCTCGTCCAGCAACGTGCCGATGACATAACCCATGCCGCCCGCTTCGTGGAAATGGTTCACGTCCCCCGAACCGTTCGGGTAGACCCGCGCAACCAGCGGCACGGCACGTGACAGCTCTGCAAGATCGGTCCAGTCGAACCTGATGCCTGCAGCACGCGCCATAGCGGGAATGTGGATAGCGTGATTTGTCGACCCGCCGGTTGCGAGCAAGCCGATCGCGGCATTGATGATCGCCTTTTCATCGACCACCCGCGACAGGGGACGGAAATCCTCGCCGCCGTCGCCGATGGCCGCGATGCGGTGGGTCGCGGCTCGGCTGAGCTCTTGCCGCAGTTTCGCCCCGGGCTGGACAAACGCCGCACCGGGCACATGAAGCCCCATCATCTCCATCATCATCTGGTTCGAATTGGCCGTGCCGTAGAAGGTGCATGTGCCGGGTGAGTGGTAGCTTCCCATTTCGCTGGCGAGCAGTTCCTGCCGGCTGGCCATGCCTTCGGCATAGAGCTGACGAGTCTTCTGCTTTTCCTTGTTCGAGATGCCAGTGCCCATGGGCCCCGACGGTACGAAAATCGCAGGCAGGTGCCCGAAGCGCAATGCGCCCATCAGAAGGCCCGGAACGATCTTGTCACAAATGCCGAGCAGGGCGATGCCGTCGTACATGGCATGGCTCAGCGCAATGGCGGTCGACAACGCGATGGTGTCGCGACTGAAAAGCGAAAGCTCCATGCCGGCCTCACCTTGGGTAACCCCATCGCACATGGCAGGCGTGCCGCCTGCGACCTGTACCGTAGCACCGACTTCGCGCGCCCAGATCTTCATCCGCTCGGGATAGCGGTAGTAAGGCTGGTGCGCCGAAAGCATATCGTTATAGGCCGTGACCACACCGATGTTCGGCCCTTTTGCAGCCATTATGGCAGCCTGGTCCTCCTCCGCACCGGCAAAAGCATGGGCGAGATTGGAGCAGGACAAGGAGGTGCGATCGACCTGCCTGTCACCTTCGCGGTCCATCAATTCGAGGTAATCGCCTCGCGTTTTGCGCGAATTCGCGATCACACGCTCGGTGACCCGGTGGATCGTATCGTTAAGCGGTTTACTCATCGTGCCAGGTCACACCGTCTCTTTCGGTCAGGGCAATGGCGGCACTGGGCCCCCAGGTTCCAGCGCCGTAGGGTTTCGGCGTTATATCTTCCTGCGTCCACAGGTCGCGAATGGCGTCGATCCATTCCCATTGCGCTTCCACCTCGTCGCGGCGAACGAACAGGGTCTGGTCGCCTTCCACGAGGTCGAGCAGCAATCGCTCGTATGCGATCCGCCTGACCGAGCCGGTGAAGGCGTCGGGCATGGCTATATCGAGTGGTATCTGGCGCAGACGAATCCCTTCACGATCAAGTCCGGGGACCTTGGCCATCATCGACAGCTGGACGTTCTCTTCTGGCTGGATACCGATAACAAGGCGGTTAGGCTGGGTAGTCGCACCACGTCCTTCGAAGATGGAATGCGGTATGCAGCGGAACTGCACCACGATTTCCGTCACACGCTCCGGCAGACGCTTTCCGGTTCGCATGTAGAAGGGAACGCCCTTCCAGCGCCAGTTGTCGACATGGGCCTTCAGGGCAACGAATGTTTCGGTATCGCTGTCCTTGCCCAATTCTTCGTCATAACCGGGTACCGAAGTGCCATCGACCGCACCTGCGCGGTACTGGCCGGTAACGCTTTCTTCCTTCGAAATCGGTCGCAGTGCGCGCAGGACCTTGACCTTCTCATCGCGAACAGCCGTTGCATCGAAGCTGGTCGGCGGTTCCATCGCCACGAGGGCAAGGAGCTGGAGCATATGGTTCTGCACCATGTCACGGAGCGCACCGCTGTCGTCGTAATAGGCCACGCGACTTTCGAGCCCGACCGTTTCGCCGACGGTAATCTGCACGTGTTCGATATATTTCGCGTTCCAGACCGGCTCCAGGATCAGGTTGGCGAAGCGTAGCGCCAGCAGGTTCTGTACCGTTTCCTTGCCGAGGTAATGGTCGATGCGGAAGATACGGTCTTCGCTGAATGCCTTGGCGACGGCATCGTTTATCTCTTCGCTGGATGCCAGATCGGTGCCGAGGGGTTTTTCAAGCCCGATGCGAACGTTGCCTTTGGTCAGGCCAGCGTGGACGAGACCGTCGATCGTCGGTTCGAAAAGGCTGGGCGCTGTCGAGAGAAATATTGCCAGGCCCTTGTCGTATGAGCCGACTTCTTCGGCAAGCGTATCGTACCCTTCGGGCGTCGTCGCATCCACGGCTATATAACTGAGCCGGTTCAGAAATTCAGCGACCCCTCCACGACGGTGATCCGGCAGGTATTTTTCCAGCGCCTCGCGCGCAAAGTCGCGGTATTCCGCCGTCGTCATCTCCGATCGGGCCGTGCCGATTATCCTGAGGTCGGGAGATAACAATCCATCCGAATGCAGGGCGCACAGGGACGGTAACAGCATTCGCTGGGCAAGATCACCGGTCGCTCCGAAAAGCAGCAATCGGTCGGCGGTAATACTCATGCGCTGGGCCGTACGGTCATTCTGGTCCCTCATTCGTTCCTGTCGGGTAACAGCGCCAGAACGCGCGCGCCAGCCAACTGCATTCCTATTCTTTCGTTACGCGTACGCTGCTCGACCGGAAATTGCTTGGCCCGAAACTGGTCAGGAAGCTGACGTCGGCGGCATCCCGGCCCACCCCGATTTTGACCGTTTCGGCAGGATCGGCCATGCCGGTCGCATCGACCAACTGCCACGTGCCCCCTTCCTCGATCGTGGGATCGGCAAGGAACACTTCAGCTACCGCGTGAAAATCCGGCGGATCTACGCCGGGTGCGTAGCAGGCAACGTAACGTGCGGGGATGGTGCTTGCGCGGGCGAGTGACACGAGAACGTGGGCGTAATCACGGCAGATTCCCTTACGGGAAATGAAACTTTCGGCCGCTCCGGTCTCGACTGTCGAACTGCCGGGGGCATAACTGAAGCGGTCGGAAATCCAGTCGCGGATCGCCGCAATGCGGGCACCGCCCGTGGTGCCGGCAAATTCAGCTTCCACGAAAGCCTGGAAATCGTCTGCGGGGCAATAACGGCTGTCGAACAGATACTCGACCGCTTCGCCAGGTAAGTCATGCGGCAGGAGAGCTTGAAGGCTGGAAAGCTCCGCAAGCTGCCGTTGCGGCTCGACGCTGGCACTATAATCCACTTTGAACTCGCCGTTTGCGCGTATCCAGATGCGCTGCCCGATACCGTCCTGTGCAGGGACCGGTGCGCAATGGTCGCACTGCGTAAGATCGCAATGCGATGAGAGGATGGGTTGCTCGGGGATGTCCGCCGCCTCGAACTGGAGCAAGACGTCAGTGGGCGATGGGAGCTCGAACGCGAAGCGAGTTTCGATTTGAATGGGCATGTTATTGGTTAACGCCGCATTCGCCCGGTGGTTTCGGTTAGCCGGAGCCTAAAAGATGCCAAACATGAAAAGGGCCCCGATTGGGGCCCTTTAGAATTCAATAAACGGTCAAGTTCAGTCGTCGCTGAACAGCCACTTCCAGATGCTCCACATGGTCAAACCTCCTGATAGTTCAGGGGTCATATGTCATTAACCATATCTGTTTGTAAAGTCTAAACCATGTTTGCGGCGGGCCTCTCAACCTCGAAGCTTTGGAATTCCAATAGGTTGGATAGAGATAACGGCCTTGAAATAGCGAAGCCCTGGACTTGTCGGCACCCTGCTTTTTCAAGCAATCCAATGTCCTGCGGGTTCTCCAGCCCCTCGGCGACGACGGTGATTCGCGCCTCGTTACCCATCGCTGCTATGCTCGATACGATTGCGAGAGCCTTCGGGTCTTTCGCCATGTTCGAAACGAACAGGCGGTCGATCTTCAATTCGTCGAACGGCAATTCGTAAAACGCCTGAAAGCTTGCAGCTCCCACTCCGAAATCGTCCATCGAGATCCGGACACCGATCTCCTTGAGTTCGTTAAGGATACTTGCTGCTACCGAATGGTCGGAAATACGGGCCGTTTCGGTGATTTCGAGCGTAAGATATTGCGGATCGAAACGTGTCGCCTGCAGGACATTGCGTACAATTCCGGCGATTCGCATGTCGCCCAGCAGCGTTGCCGAGATATTCACAGACATGGAGATCATCCGTCCGCGAAAATGCAGTAACTTTCCAGCGGAACATGCGCTTTGCAGAACATACCGTGTGAGATGTTCCATCCGACCAGCTTTTTCGCACTGATGGATGAAGTGCATGGGAGAAATGAAACCGCGCGCCGGATCATGCCAGCGTACCAATGCTTCGACCCCAGCAATGTCCTTCGTATCGAGATCTATCTTGGGCTGGTAAACGCAGTAAATCTCGCCTGCCTGCATCGCTTCATCAATCCGGGCTCGCAGCGAGATGTCCCACAGCAGATCGGTTTGTGAACCGGTTTCCGCTATCGCAATCGGGTTGTGCGCTTCGGACGTTTCCTCGGCCGCAGCGACTGCAGCTGCCAGTCGAACTGCAGGGTCTCCGTCTACAGCGGCGATGCCGAAAGTAATGCCGACATCGACCGAGAAGCCGCCGACCTGAACCGGTGCCGCGAAAATGGCGCGTAACCCTTCGAGATGGTCAGTGACCGCATCGGTTTCGTCGCTGGAAACATGCCAACCCAGATGATGGCCGTCACTGTAGATGGCCAGGTTCGGATCGGCTGCGCGAAGCCGGTCTACCAGTTTCAGTACGTAACTACCCTTGTCCTCCGACCGCAGCGATTTGAGAACGCGTTCGTAATTCTGGATCTTGGCGATCACGACATGGCCATTCGCGATACTGCCGCGGACGAGCTTGGCTTCAAGGGCGCGTAGCTTAGGCAGTCCCGTCTCGAGATTGACCATTTGGACTCGGCGCTTCCACCGTGCGCGCCAGCGGAAACCTGCGTAGATCGCAAGCAGTCCCAAGGCATATGACAGTTCGATCCGCACGCCGATCTTGGCGGTGACCAGAAGCAGGACCGGGGCGAAGGCGGCTACTCCGAAATAGGCGAACCATCGCCTTTTGCGGCTTATTCCAAGAGCCAAAGCCAATATTAAAAGGGCGGCGAAAATTGCGAGAGTGGCTGCGCCGCGCAATTGACCGTGGTTCCCGGCCTTGAGGGATTCGCCGGCATAAATATCGACATAGCTTGCCGGTGCGTCGATCTTGCGCGGGATTGGCTGTGGTGTCCCTGCAACACGACCGCTATACCCTAAGATTACCGTTTTGCCGGTAATTTCGAACGGGATCGGAGCCGCCGCAGGATCGGTTCCCGAAAGAGAAGAAAAAGGGATAACCGAAATACGTTTGTGCCCAAAGCCGTAATCGACCGCAAAACGCGACTTGGGTTTCCCTTCAACCCCGGCGATGGCGGCGCCGAATGAGCGCATTCTTTTGCCATCAATTTCGTAATAATAGGGCAGTTCCCATGCCAGGCCGTACCAATTGCGATCGGTCTGGTCCGAGATGACCCGCCCGGCAGAACCACCGATGGTTGGAGCAGTTGCGCGACGTTCGGATCCTCCACCAGCCGCTTCGACGATACGATCGACCAAGGTGATACGAGGTCCTAGATCGGCAATCGCGCGGGACAGTCTTGTGTCGGCAGCCGCATCTATCGATTTGTCGAAGGACATGTCGAGGAAGACCTTGCCAACCCCCCGGCGGTCGAGCTCGTCGAGAGCCGTGGCGATTTCGTAACGATACCGTGGAGTCCCAGGGTCGTTCAGTTCCTCGTCAGAAGCAACGAAGACCACATCGCCGGACGGGTTCCGATCGGCGACACGAGATTGCAAAAGCCACAGAAACTGGTCGATCGGCTCGAACAGTAAAACCGTGTAGAGCGCCAGGCTGATCAAGCCGGCCCAGGCCACGTGGCGCAGGCGCTCGAACAGGCGCGCGTTGTACATCGCGCGCACACTCCCAAGGGATCTCCCAATCAGGCTCGAGATGCGTCTGTCCGCCATCGAACGCCCTTATGGCGCTCTTAAGTTTAAGAAACCTTTGATGCCGGATGCGCAAATATGCTGCACCCCGCCACGAACGCGGGATGCGATGGTAAATCAGGCTTTAGGAATCACCGTAAACGTAAAAGCAGCTTGGAGGATGTCATCCAGATCCAAGGGCAGAATTTATCAAAAAGAATGAGGGGTTTGCACCAGCCTCGCTTTCCTCATCTTTCGCGGTTAACGCTATCGGACACCTCGGCCGGTGCAGCGAACAGATCGTGCGCATCGCTATCTTCGACGAGGACATCCAGAATATCTCCGGCTCGGACACTTTCCGGCACATTGCGAAGATAGACCGACCCGTCGATTTCAGG
>CATMNW010000159.1 GCA_950071875.1 uncultured Erythrobacteraceae bacterium
CCCCCCTGCCTCAGTACATGTGCTGGCCACCGTTTATGCTCATGGTCGAGCCGGTCACGAATTCGGCATGTTCGGAGCAAAGAAAGCTGACCCCGCGCGCGATTTCACTGGCCTTTCCAAGACGCCCAACAGGGATCTTCGCCACGATTTTTTCCAGTACGGGTTCGGGTACCGCGGCGACCATGTCTGTATCGATATAGCCCGGAGCTATCGCGTTCACCGTGATGCCGAACCGGGCGCCTTCCTGCGCCAGAGCCTTGGTGAATCCGTGAATTCCGCTTTTTGCAGCGGCATAATTGACCTGCCCATACTGGCCGGCCTGCCCGTTGATGGAACCGATATTGACGAACCGTCCCCAGCCGCGGTCTTTCATGCCAGCGAAAGTTGCCTTGGCCATATTGAAGCAGCCGCCCAGATTGGTGCGCATGACCGCGTCCCAGTCATCGTAATTCATCTTCAGCAGCGTGCCATCGCGGGTAATGCCGGCGTTGTTGACCACGACATCGACTGGGCCGTGCTCGTGCGCGACTTCCGCGCATGCATCTTGCACCGCCTGGAAATCGCCGACATCGAACTTGGCAGTGGCAATGCCGGTATCGGCGGTGAACTTCTTTGCCGCTTCGTCATTGCCGGCATAATTGGCAACAACCGTGAAGCCGCGTTCGTCACGCAGTCGTTCGCAGATGGCACGGCCGATACCCCGGGTACCGCCTGTTACAATGGCCACACGTGACATAGAATTTCTCTCCCCAGCTTTCCGTAGCGTCTGATGCGCTTTTCGCATGGAATGCGCACATTACCATACCTATTCGCGAAAGACGCGAAAGGTTGCGGGGGTATTACGAAATGGGAGCGCAGCAGCGCCTAGAAGCTGACGCGCGTTCCGACGTAAACTGCCTGATCGTCTTCGACACCGTCGGTCAAAGGCGAGAGACGGTCGTTATCCTTCGAAAGGCGAACGCCGGCGGTCACGTTCAGGCGCCCGACAACACGGTATGACGTGCTGATATCCACGCTCTGGCTTCCGGACCCGGCGAGTGTGCGCGGGGCGCGGCCCGCATCTTCACCTTTTTCCAGCGTAAGGCGAGAGCCGAAGCGACCGGATTTCTCTTCCTGCTTGCTGTCATCGACAGAGAAAGCAGAAAGATCGGGCATGCCCATGTCGCGCAACCCAACCGAGACGGTTTTCGGTGCAGCAGACTGAGCAAAGCTCTGGTAGCCGCGCGCCACGCCGAGGTTATAGCTTGTCGAATTGACGGCAAGCGCACGGTCGCGATTGTCAGCAGTACCTACCGAATTGATCGCGGAGCGAACCGAAATTGCGCGGGCCGTCACATCGTCCACGCGTACGGCGACTGTCACGCTGCGGTCTTTGGTGATCACCGGCTTGCTTGCCGGAGTGAACCGGAGCCCGTCTTCACCCATAATGGCGGCAACGCGCGCCGCAAGCTGCGGATCGACACGAGCGGGGGTGAACGGAAGGTATGATACAGGATCGGCGCGCTCGACAGCGATGTCCGTATTGACGACCGCGAGGCCGGTAGCGGGAATCGCCAGTGCCAACCCGGCAGCAGCCAGCGTGGCCGGAACGAACCGTGCCTTTGCCTGACTTTTACCCGAGCGTGCCATTGCGAACCGGTTTCCCTTCTTGAC
This sequence comes from uncultured Erythrobacteraceae bacterium, assembly GCA_950071875.1. Classification (GTDB taxonomy): domain Bacteria; phylum Pseudomonadota; class Alphaproteobacteria; order Sphingomonadales; family Sphingomonadaceae; genus Qipengyuania. The sequence continues at coordinate 1,654 of CATMNW010000159.1, forward strand.
CAGACCCATAAAGACAGAAACCCACTGAATGGTTCCTGACTCCTGCCTTGGCGACAGGCGAGTCTCGGTATCTCCGAACACCAATCTAGCAATCGACCGAACGATGGCCAGCTTTTCCACAGGGCCACGGACTGTTTGGCCCAAAGTGTTGCCGAATGCCCACAAGCACCTTGCGAGGCATCAAGGATGGCGACACGCTCCAATTAACCTCGTATTCACGCCACGGGCGCTGTGTGGGCCAACCGGTCGTATGCCTTGCCCCTCGGCGCGCAGGTATTATAGAGCCGGTGAAACTGCATGATACCAAGGACCGACATGAGCGCTTTTGCAAACCTTCGCCGCCCCGCAACCCTTGCCGTTGCGATTGCAGCCTCGCTTGGCCTTGCAGCTTGCGGTGGATCGCGCGAGCGGCCCCAGGCCGACCTTGCAGCAGCGCAGATCACCACGATCGGCGTCAATTCCTACCTCTGGCGCGCCTCGCTCGATGCGGTCAGCTTCGCTCCGCTGCTGCAGGCGGACAGCAATGGCGGCGTCATCGTGACCGACTGGTACGCCAATCCCAGCAATCCCGGTGAACGGGTGAAGATCACTGTCACCATTCTCGATTCGGACCTACGTGCCGACGCGCTGCGCGTGGCTGCCAGCCGCCAGGTAAGCCAGAGCGGGACCTGGGTCGACGCCCCGATGCAGGCGGCAACGGTCCAGAAGCTGGAAGATATCATTCTCACCAAGGCACGCGAACTGCGCCGCCAGGCGGTAAGCTAATCGCGGAAGGCGCAGCCAAAGCGACTTCCAATAGCGACCAAAATCCGTAAACGCGGCTGCCTATGAGCAGCGATAACCGTTTCGATCCCGCCAGTGCCGATGCGCGCTGGCAAAACGTCTGGGAACAGGCGCAGACGTTCCGCGCCGACAGTGGCTCTCCCAAGCCCAAGAGCTACGTCCTCGAGATGTTTCCCTATCCTTCCGGGCGCATCCATATCGGCCATGTGCGCAACTACACGATGGGCGACGTACTGGCGCGCTACAAGAAGGCTACGGGTCACGAGGTGCTGCATCCGATGGGTTGGGATGCCTTCGGCATGCCGGCAGAAAACGCCGCAATGGAAAAAGGCGTGCATCCGGGTGGCTGGACCCGCGACAATATCGAACACATGAAAGCGCAATTGAAGCGCCTCGGTTTCGCGCTCGACTGGTCAAGAGAACTGGCGACCTGCGATCAAGACTATTACGGCCACGAACAAGCGCTGTTCATCGACCTGTTCGAAGCGGGTCTTGTCTACCGCAAGGAAAGCGAGGTCAACTGGGACCCGGTCGACATGACCGTGCTGGCCAACGAGCAGGTGATCGACGGCAAAGGCTGGCGCTCCGGCGCAGAAGTCGAAAAGCGCAAGCTGAATCAATGGTTTCTTAAGATAACCGATTTCGCCGAGGAACTGCTCGACGGCCTCGGTGGCCTTGAAAACTGGCCCGACAAGGTGCGGCTGATGCAGGAAAACTGGATCGGGAAATCCCAGGGTCTCGAATTCAGCTTCGACCTATCAAACGGTGATAAGCTGCCGGTCTACACCACGCGACCCGACACGATTTTCGGGGCGAGCTTCGTCGCCGTTGCCGCAGATCATCCCGTTGCACGGGGTATCGACAGCGAAGAGGCTCGCGAGTTCATCGCGCTCTGCAAGAAGGGTGGCACGACAGCTGCCGAACTCGAAACGGCAGAGAAACTGGGCTTCGACACGGGTATCACCGCCAAGCATCCGTTCACCGGCGCGGACCTGCCCGTCTACATCGCGAATTTCGTGCTGATGGATTACGGGACCGGCGCCATCATGGCGGTCCCGGGCCACGACCAGCGCGACTTTGAATTCGCAACGAAATACGGCCTCCCGACCCCGCGCGTCGTCGCGCCGAGTTTGGATGATGCCGACAAGCCGTTCGACGGTGAAGCCGAGGCAGGCGAAGGCGTTATCGTCAATTCCGATTTCCTTGACGGAATGGAAGTCGAAGAAGCCAAGCGCGCAATCATCGCCCGGATCGAAGAACAGGGGCGGGGGGCAGGCAAGACTGTCTGGCGTCTGCGCGACTGGGGCGTGTCGCGCCAGCGCTATTGGGGTACGCCGATCCCTTTTATCCACTGCAAGTCTTGCGGCGTAGTACCTGCTCCAAAGGAAAGCCTCCCGATCACGCTGCCTGAGGATGTGGATTTCCAGACGCCGGGCAATCCGCTTCTACGCCATCCGACATGGAAGGATGTCGAATGCCCCAAGTGCGGCGGCAAGGCAGAACGCGAAACCGATACGCTCGACACCTTCATCAACAGTTCGTGGTACTTCCTGCGCTTTGCCAGCCAGCCGGCGGACAAGCCGTTCGATGCCGAAGAGGTGGCGAAATGGATGCCGGTCGAACAGTATATCGGCGGCATCGAGCATGCGATCCTGCATCTGCTCTACGCGCGCTTCTGGACCCGCGCTCTGGCGCATATGGGCCAGCTGGAGGTGAAGGAGCCATTCGCATCGCTGTTCACCCAAGGCATGGTTACCCATGAAACCTATAGCCGCAAAGACGGCGGAAAGACGGTTTACTTTGCGCCTGACGAGATCAGCCGCGAGGCCGAGCGCGCCCTGCTGAAGGACGATGGCGGCGAGGTCGACATCGGTCGCGTCATCAAGATGTCGAAGTCGAAGAAGAATGTCGTCGACCCTGACACCATTGTCGATACCTATGGTGCCGACGCAGTGCGCTGGTTCATGCTCTCCGACAGCCCGCCCGAACGCGACCTTCCGTGGTCGGAAGCCGGTATCGAGGGCTGCTCGCGCTTCGTTCATCGCTTGTGGCGCCTTTTTGGATCGTATGACGCGAATGCCGCTGCCGAGGACAAGGCGCTGGCACGCAAGACCCATCAGACCATCGCGGCCGTGGCCGAAGATATCGAGGCACTGAGCTTCAACAAGGCGGTTGCGCGCATCTACGAACTGACCGGCGCGGTCGAAAAGGCACCTGCTTCGGCCAGTCGCAGCCACGCGGTCCGCAGCCTCGTCCAGCTTGTGGCGCCGATGATGCCGCATCTGGCTGAAGAGGCCTGGGCGGCGATGGGCGAAACCGGCCTGGTTTCGGACGCTGAATGGCCGAAGGTCGATCCTGCAATGCTGGTCGAGGATGAAGTCACCATCGCTGTTCAGCACAAGGGCAAGCTGCGCGATACTCTGACGGCTCCCAAGGGAGCTTCGAAGGAGGATCTTGAAGCCATGGCTCTCGCTTCGGAAAAAGTTCAGCGATCGCTTGACGGGGCAGAAATCCGCAAGGTCATTGTGGTGCCGGACAGATTGGTGAATATCGTAACCTGATGCGCATCCTATTCGCCAGCCTAGCCCTGTTAACGCTTTCGGCCTGCGGGCTTTCGCCCATGTATGCAGGCGGGGGAAGCGGCGCGATCGCGCAGTCGCTGGCAGGGATAGAGGTCGCGCCGATCGAAGGACGTGCCGGCTGGCTGGTTCGCAGCGCGCTGGAGGAGCGCCTTGCAGCTGCAGGCCAGGTCAGCCCGCAATATCGCATCGAAGTGCGTCTTGACGACCAGCTCGAAGGTCTTGCCGTGCTGCGCGACGATACGATAAGCCGCGAACGACGGACCTTGCGAGCACGCTACCAGGTGATCGACCTTGCGAGCGGTGACATCGTACTCGATGCCACCGACGGTTCGGATGCGGGTATCGATGTGGTATCCAGCGAATACGCGGTTATTGCCGCAGAGCAGACCGCGCTGGAAAACCTTTCGCAGGATCTCGCCCAGCGAATCGTAACGCGTGTCGCTTTGGCTCTGCGCAAACAGCCGTGAAACTGACCAACCGCGATTTCGCGGCGAAGGGGCGCGGTGCCGCGCAGAGCTGCGGCATATTCTTCTTTTGCGGACCCGATGAAGCGGGCGCGAGCGCGGCCGCAAACGATCTGGTCACCTGGTTACCCGAGCCCGGTGAACGCGTCGAAATTCCCGGGTCGCAATTGCGTAGCGATCCGGCCAAGCTGGGGGACGAAGCGCGGACAACCTCGCTATTCGGGGACAAACGACACATCTGGATCCGCGCCAATGGCGAAGAAGCGATGGAAGCGTTGCGGGTCCTGACCGAAACCGCCGATTTCGGCCAGCCCACCGCCGCAATGACACGCTGGCGCGTGTCTGCACTGCCATCGACCGCATTGCCGGTGCCCGGCGTCGGCCGGCACCGCTGGCTGGTTGAACTCATTCGCGCCCGTGCGGGCGAGAGCGCGGATTTCGAACTGGAGGCATGCGATGCAGCGGGTCGTCTCGCTCTTCCTGCCGACCTGGTCCACCGACCGGGTGCGGCGGAAGGCTGGCGACGCGGCGCCTCCGGTTGAGGCGCCGCTCGTCCTGGTTGGCCGGGAAGGAAACAGGCGTGTCGTGATGGCGACGGACGCCGCGGCGCTGGCCGCGGGCCTCACGGGTCTCGAGAGCGGCTCGGACATCGGCGGCTCGATTCGCAACCCGGCGCACTTCTGTGGCGTATACGGCCACAAGCCCACCTGGGGGACCGTCCCGTCCCAAGGTCACGGGCTGCCCAACATGCTCGCGAGCCCGGACATCGCGGTCTGTGGGCCACTCGCGCGCAGCGCCGAGGACCTCGCGCTCGCGATGGGCGTGCTGGCAGGCGCTGAGCCCCTCGATCGGCCGGGTTGGCAGCTGAACCTGCCGAAGCCGCGCAAGCGATCC
>CATMNW010000160.1 GCA_950071875.1 uncultured Erythrobacteraceae bacterium
AGGAATATCTGCGGCTCCGATTCGCCTGCCAGCGTGCCCGCAACCGACAGCGCGTCGCGCACGCCCGCGATGCGCGGGGCCGCGTCAGGCGCGACAAGCTGTTTCAAAATGAGACGCGTGCGCTGCTCCAGCGCGTCGTTCCAGAGCAATTGCGCGTCGGGTGCGACCAGCAGAAGCTCGCCGGGCCGGTCGGGCACGGGGCGGGCGAACAGAATTACATCCTGCTTTTTCAGCTTCGGCTTCTTGCCGCGCGCGTCGAGCGGAAGATCGACGAGGTAGCGGATGCGTTCGCCGAGCCGGGTCGATCCTGCAATCAGGCTTTGCGTATCCGCCTCGATGTAGAATCGGGAGTACCCCGGTCGCAGTCCGGGCGCGCGCTCCGGCGCAACTTCGCTTTGCTTGCGCACCTTTGCGCGCACGACGAGGTCGGCATAATCCGCCAGGTCGACCAAGTCGGCATCGCTGACCTGCTGACCTGCAGAGACCTGCGATTGCGTGCTGCTCTGGGCCATCGCCGGTGCGACAAGGGCCGGGGTGACGAGAAGTGCGGCGGCACTGATGGACGAAACTAGGAACTTCACGGCGCTCTCCGGGGTTAAGCATATCGGACCTGTAGGCAGGTCACTATGACAAGATTTTCAGGCTGGAGACACATTAACCCGTGAATCCTGACTGAACCGACAAAGGGTTTGCAGAGGTAGAACATCCTGTTTAAGACCCGGCCCGTCTGGGCGGACGGTAGGAAATTGCCCGGACACGGCCCCATAGGCTCGGTTGATTGCGGCTTCGGCTTGTCCGGAGACGCAATAGAATTGACTAATGGGGTTGAACAATCGCCGTCCGGTGCAGCCGCCGGACATGATCGCCGGGCCGCGCCCGGTGCTTGATGGAGTGATGCGACTGCATGGCTTATTCAGACCAACAGATGAGCGGTAACAAGATTGTCGCGATCATCATCGTTGCTCTTATTCATGTCGTCATCGGCTACGTCCTCATTACCGGCCTGGCGTATTCCGCCGTTAAGAAGGTCGTGGAACGGGTGACGACTGTCGATATCGAGGAACCGGAGCCGGAGCCGGAGGAAGAACCCCCGCCCCCCGAAGAGCCGAAACCTGAAACGGCACCCCCGCCGCCGGTGGCACCGCCGCCGCCGATCAGGGTTGCTCCCAATCCCCCGGATGTTCGGACGCAACAGACGATTCCGCCGCCAGCGCCGCCTGCGCTGCGGATCCCGCCTGCCGCGCCGGTAGCGCCTCCCGCGCCGCCGCCGCCCCCGCCTCCGCCGCCGCCCCCGCCCCCGCCTGCGGATCCGCTTCGCCCGTCGAACAGCCCGGGCTCGTGGATTACCCCGTCGGATTACCGGTCGAGCTGGATCAGCCGCGACTATTCCGGCAGCGTTTCGTTCACCGTGACGGTGGGCAGCAACGGGCGGGTTTCGGGGTGCTCGGTTACCGGAGGCAGCGCCCCTGGCGACCTCAAGGACGCGACCTGCCGCCTGATCGAACGCAGAGCGCGTTTCAAGGGCGAGGCAGGATCCTGGTCCGGCACGGTTCGCTGGCAGATCCCGAATTGATTTAGGGCGACGCGTCTCCGCAATGGGGCACCACGGGGACGCGTCGACATTGTTGGTTAGACATACTTTTTTGGAGAGTTCGCGATGTTCATCAATCTAATGGCGGCCGCCGCTGGCGAAGGTCCGCAGACTGAATTCGGTTTCATGGAAGCGATGAAGCAGGGGGGTCCGATCGCATGGACCATTCTGGCCGTTCTCGTGATCATGTCGGTCGGTTCGTTCTACATTCTGATCACCAAGCTGCTCGAGCAGAACAAGGTGCTCGGCCAGTACAAGAAGGTGCGCACGCAGTTCTGGCGCGCCAACACGCTGGAAGAAGGCGCTGCCAAGCTCGACAAGAACAGCGCATGGCGCCAGATGGTCGACGATAGTGTCGAAGCCCAGGCTTCGCATGGCCGCATGACCGACAGCCTCGAAGCGCACGACTGGATGCACGGTTCGCTGGCCCGCTCGCAGGACGCGATCATGTCGCGCCTGAATGGTGGCCTCGCGTTCCTCGCCACCGTGGGTGCGACGGCTCCGTTCGTCGGCCTGCTGGGTACGGTTATCGGTATCTACCGCGCGCTGATCAACATCGGCCTCGCCGGCTCGGCCTCGATCGACAAGGTCGCCGGCCCGGTTGGTGAAGCGCTGATCATGACCGCGATCGGTCTGCTCGTCGCCGTTCCCGCCGTGTTCGCCTACAACTGGCTGATGGCGCGCAACAAGAAGATCGCCGAGCTGCTGACCGGCTTCTCGACCGATCTGCTCGCCTACATCAACTCGAACGGCGCGGTGAAGCCGATGACTGCGGCTTCGGCCAAGCAGGCTGCTGCTGCCAAGACCGTCAAGAAGTAAGCCGATCCGGGGTCACGTTCCATGCGTGGCCCCGCTTCGCTCTTCATCTTGGCTAACTAACGGATAGGACGCAGACCATGGCGATTTCCACGGGAGGCGACGGCAATACGCCGATGGCAGACATCAACACCACTCCGCTGGTGGATGTTATGCTGGTGCTTCTCATCATCTTCCTGATCGCGGTTCCGGTTGCGATCCAGACGATTGAGAAACTCGAAATTCCGATCTTCGAATCGGTCGAATCGAAAGACAAGGTGGAAAACCTGCTGATCACGGTCAGCACCACCGACGCCGAAGGCCGCACTGCGGGCCCCGTCAAGTCGGGCTTCAGCGGTGCTGTTCGCGACGGCGAGTGCCGCGTGTATCTCGGCAACACCACCCCGGTCAGCTCGGAAGAGCTTTACGACCAGGCGTTCAAGCGTCTCGACAGCATTGTCCAGCGCGCTGGCGGGCCCGAGGCCATCATGGAAGACCCGGATCTCATCCCGCAGGTCCACATCCGCGGCGACGTGAATGCGCCGTGGCGCTGTGTCGCCGGGACGATCTACAACGTGCAGGCGGCAGGCTATCCGACCATCGGGTTCATTTCGAACCCGGTCGATCCGAACGGCTGATCCGGCCCAGACAAAGACTTAGGAGACTTCAACCATGGCTATGTCAGGCGGCAAGGATGATGGCGCGCCGATGATGGAAATGAACATGACGCCGTTGATCGACGTCCTGCTCGTGCTCCTCATCATGTTCATCATCACCATCCCGGTGGCTACGCACGCGGTCAATATCGACCTGCCGTCGCCGGACCCGAACAACCCGCCACCCGATCAGATCGATCCCGTGAAGAACAAGATCGTTCTCACGCAGGACGGCCAGATTCTCTGGAATGGCGATAATATCAGCCAGCCCGAACTGGTTCGCAATCTGCAGCTGACCCGCGACATGCAGCCCGAGCCCGAGCTGCAGTTCGAGCCCGAGCCGCTGGCCAGCTACGACCTGTCGGCCAAGACGCTGAACATCATCAAGGCGTCGGGCGTGACCAAGTTCGGCTTCGTCGGCAACGAACAGTACCGCACGTTCGGCAAATAGGCCGATAGGCAAACCCAGCGGCGCATGAGCGCTCGCGAAATTCGAGGGGGCGGAGCGATCCGCCCCCTTTTTTGTGCCTACTGGTCAGTCCGTCGATGATGATATATTCTTACACACGCAGGTCGGACAACCGATCGCGTTGTGGGAGAGTGAAGATGGCTTTCGCGAGATCCGCCGAGACCGCCCCCCTGGGCGAAATGAACATGACCCCCCTCATCGATGTGCTGCTGGTGCTGCTGATCATGTTCGTGATCACCATCCCGATCGCCGCACACTCGATCGACGTCGATGTCGGCTCGAGCACCGAACGGTTCGACTTCGATCCGGTCGTCAACAAGGTGGTCGTCACCGAGAGCGGCACCGTGCTGTGGAACGGGCAGCCAGCATCGCAGAGCGAGTTGAAGGCCAATCTGCTCCTCGCAAGCCGGATCGCGCCCGAGCCGGAGCTGCAGTTCGAACCGGAGGGTAATGCCAGCTACGATCTGTCCGCGCGTACGCTGCGTACGATCAAGGCGTCCCCCGTCACCAAATTCGGCTTCGTCGGCAATGATCAGTATCGAGAGTTCGGGTCGAAATAGGCCGATGCCAGCATGGCCGCATCCCGCTAGGCTGCGGCCATGACACTCACCGAAGCTTATACGCTCAGGCACGCCATTCCGACGGTAGAGGATTACCTCGGCCTTCGGATCGCGGCAGGTCTGAGTCCACACGATCGCGCCGCGGCTGAGGCCGGCCTTCCCAACAGTGTCGTCTCCGTCATCGTCGAATTCGAAAGCCAGACGGTCGCCATGGGCCGGGTCGTCGGGGACGGCGGGCTCTTTTTTCAGGTCGTCGATATCGCAGTCCAACCCACCCACCAGGGAAAGGGGCTGGGCAAGGCAATCATGCGCGCTCTGATGGATCGCCTGGCGCAAAAGCTGGAGGCACCCGCCTATGTCAGCCTCATCGCGGATGGCGATGCGAACCATCTGTACGGCCGTTACGGATTCGTACCGGTCGCGCCCATGTCGCAGGGAATGGCCCGCTGGCTCAAACCCGCCGCCAGCTAGCGCTCGTTGGCGCCAGCTCGCATGGCTTCTGCCGCCAGACTGTCCGCCTCCAGTAACAGCTCGTCGTCGACCGATCCCTGCGGCAGGCTCTCCCGCCCGATCATCACCATGACCGGCACGGCCAGCGGGCTGACGCGGTCGAGCTCGACATGCACCAGATCTCCCTGCGCGCGATCGAGAAGATCGCCCAGCCGCCCGACATCGGTCATCCGCGTGCGCGCATCCGCCCAAGCCGCCTCCAGCAGCACATGATCGGGTTCGTATTTGCGCAGGACATCGTAAATGAGGTCGGTCGAGAATGTCACCTGCTTGCCCGTCTTGCGCTTGCCGGGATGCTGCCGCTCCACCAGACCGCCGATGACCGCGACCTCGCGAAAGGATCGGCGCAGCAGGTGCGAATCCTGGACCCAATCGACAAACTCATGCGCCAGGATATCGGGCGACAGCAGCGGCGCAGGATCCTCAACCGGCTTCAGCCCCCACACGGCCAGCGAATAGTCGTTGGCCACGAAGCCCCCCGGCATCAGCCCGCGATCTTCCATACGCTTGGTAATCAGCATGCCAAGCGACTGGTTAGCGTTCCAGCCGATGAAGGTGTAGTAGACGGTGTATTCGCGCCCCCCACGCGGGAAACTCTCGACCAGCAGATTGTCCGGACCCGGCATTGCGCTCCGCCAGTCCTGCATTTCCAGCCATTCGCGAACATCGTCCGGGAAGCGGCCCCACCCTGCTCGGTCGACCAGCATCGCACGAACGCGTTCTGCCAGATGCGTCGTCAACGGCATGCGGGCACCGCCATAGCTGGGGATCATCGCCGACTTGGACGATGCGCGCACGATAATCTCCATATCCCGCAGCTGTTCGACTTCGAGTGAGGTGCCCGCAAAGGCAAACGTGTCGCCTGGCGAAAGCTGAGCCGCGAAGTTCTCCTCGACCCGCCCCAGCGAGCGGCCATTCCTGAAACGCACCTCCAGCATCTCGGCATCCATTATGATGCCCGCATTGAGCCGGTGGCGGGCGGCGTGCTGGGGGTGCGTGAGGCGCCATTGGCCGTTGCGGTCGCGTACGATCCTCTGGAAGCGATCGTAGGCCTTCAGCGCATAACCGCCGGTGGCCACGAAATTGAGGACCCGGGCGAAGACGTCCTCGTCGACCCACGCATACGGGAGCGAGCTGCGCACCTGCGCGAGCAGTTCACCCTCCTCGAACGGCGCGGCGCAGACGCAGGCCATCACGTGCTGGGCAAGCACATCGAGCCCACCGGGGCGGAAATCCTCGCCGTCGCGCTGCCCTTCGTCCACTGCATCCTTGGCGGCCTGCGCTTCGAGAAATTCGAACCTGTTGCCCGGGACCAGCAAGGCGCGGCTCGGCTGGTCGAGCCTGTGATTGGCCCGCCCCACGCGTTGCAGGAGCCGCGAGGAGCCCTTGGGGGCACCCATCTGCACCACGCAGTCGATATCCCCCCAGTCGACCCCCAGATCGAGGCTGGCGGTGGCCACCAGTGCCCTCAGCTCACCCGCCGCCATCGCCGCTTCCACCTTCTCCCGCGCCTCGCGGCTGAGCGAGCCATGATGAATGCCGATCGGGAGCTTCTCCTCGTTCACGTCCCACAGGTGCTGGAAGATATATTCCGCCAGAAAGCGGGTATTGGTGAAGACCAGTGTCGTGCGGTTCTGCTTGATGACCTCGTAAAGCTGAGGGATCGCCCAGGTCGCGGCATGGCCGCCCCACGGCACCCGATTCTCGTCGGGCAGCAGGATCTCGACCTCGGGGGGAGCACCCGGTTCGCCCTGGACCACCGGATTACAACCGATCTCGCCCCGTTCCCGC
>CATMNW010000161.1 GCA_950071875.1 uncultured Erythrobacteraceae bacterium
CCCGCTGGCAATTACACTATGCTGCGATTCCATCAGCAAAGCCGGTCCGATGTCGAGCGGCGCTGCAATTTCACCTTTTGGCAATCGGGCAATCATCGGCGCGGCCGCGGCGATATCGCATCCAGATGCGCGTGAACCTGCCGGTGCCATGCGGGGTGCGGACTCTGTGGCCTTCACGGGAGACACTTGGGCGAGCACCGCGAGGGGCAGGGTAGGGACGAAGGCCAGCGCGATTGCGACGGCGCCGACCAGCCGGCGGGAAATCGGCGAGGGGCCGCGGACCGCAGCGAGCCAGCGCTGTAATTGCCAGCCCAGCGGCACCGCGGCGAGGGCCGCGGCAACTGCACTTGCGCGGTTGACCATCACGCTAACGGCAAGCGCCGCGATAATCAGCAAGAGGTAATCGAACCAGAACCTGCGAAGCCAGTCGTTCGACCGGGCAGCTAGCGCAACAGCCGCAAACAGGCCGAAGACCGGGAGGATTACCGATTGCAGCACGGTCGCAATATCCTGTTTCCAGACTGGCAACCCTTCCGGCACGCGTGCAAGCCAGACGTCCCGCACCATCGGATCGGTTGCTGCGAAGCCACCGGCCAGACAATCGGGCGCGCCCAGCATGGCTATCGCACCCACACCCGCCGCGATTACCGAGAAACCGCCGGTCAGCCCGGCGAGTGACAGCGGTTGTCGTTCGAGAACAGTAACACCCAGCGCACCCCAGCAAATCATGCCGAGGAATGGCGGCGACAGCGTATCGCAGTGAGCGGCCAGATCGGCGGGACCGCGCGTGGCTGCGAATATCGCAAGCGAAGCAAAGGCCAGTACCTGCAGTCCGCGAACCAGCAGCACGCGGTCCGTTCTGTCGCGCAGCCAGCGCAGCGCAGCGATACCGCAGAACGCGAGCGCCATCGGAAGGCCCTCGACAGAAATGGCAAGCCAGCATGCGAGGGCAAGTCCGAGGACAATACCGCCTCTCGCAGGGTCGCGAGCGGCAAGTGCATTGGCCGCAGCCAGAGCGCAGACAATCTGCCAGCCATGATGATCGATCCTCAGAGGACCGAACTGGAACAGCAATGGGGCCGACAGGGCCATCACCAAGCCGGCAAGCGTGGCCGCTTCCAGATCGATCAGCCGCCAGGCGAGGCGGACCACCAGCAGAATGGCGCAAAAGAGTGAGACCAAGGGAACGGTGACCAGCGCAATGATTTCCCCCGTCCCTTGACCGAACAGGGGTGAAAGCGCGCCGATAATAAGCAGGAGCGGAATATCGACCAGCCGCGACCAATGCATCGGAACGCCTCCATTGGGCGCATCGATGCGGTACTGGATCAGGTCATACCAGCTCTGTCCGCCAAGAAGGTCGCGTACCTGCACCAAACGCAGGATGTCGTCGGGATCGGGGAATCGCCTGGCGGCTATGTTTGCCCAGTTGGCAAGTAAAAGAACCGTAGCGACCAATGCCCACACGAGCGTTGCCCGCTTGAGCAAGCCTGGTTCCCATGTGGGCTTGCGGCGCTCTTCGATCATGTCAGGTCGCACTTGCCTTGCGAAATACGATCCTGCTGCGGATGAGCCATGTGGCGATGAAACTGCAGCCGATGGCTACGAGCTTTGCAAAACGCGGATCGATGCCCACCAATTCGCCACCGCCCACGAGGAGGGTCGTGATTCCAAGGCCGACGAAGGCCGACAACACGAACAGCATTTTCTGCCAGCTGCGACTGGCACTGTTCCGTGCGACCTGCTCGGAAAACACTGCCCTGCTGGACATCAGCCAGTGCGCGGCGATCCCTGCGCTATAGCCTGCAGCAGAGGCGACGACTGCGCTGGTTCCGGTAGCCAGAAGCAACAGGAAACAGGCCATATCGACTGCGAGAGCCCCGACGCTGGCCAGAATGTAGCGCACGAACTGGACGTCGCGCAGCCGTGCAAGAAGATCCTGCATCAGGCAGCCTCGCGATCCGATCCGATTCTTTCAGGCACTTCGCGCAGCGATGACAACGCGGCAGCCTGATCAGAGCTGACCGGGCGATGCGAAAGCTGCTTGCCTGCATCTGCGAGCTGACCTTCTTCGCCAGCTTCGTGATATTCGGCATCCTCGTTTACGCACCAGGTGTCATAGATGCGTTCGCCTGCGAGAATGTTCTCCACCGTCAGCATGGCCGTCATCATGGCGTGGTCCTGATTGTTATAGCGATGCATTCCGTTGCGACCGACCAGGTGCAGCGTGGGGTGCTTTTCTTCCAGTTCGCGACGCATCGCATCGACATTGGCGGCATAGCTTTCGTCGTAGACAGGGTAAGCCTTTTCCTGCCTCACGACGGCACCGGATTTGACCTTGGCGCGATCGACAAGACCGAGAATTTCCGTCTCGCGCGTTGCCAGTTCCACCAAGTCGCCGTCGTCCATCGACCAGAGGCCATCGCCTTCGAAACAGAAATACTCGAGGCCGACACAAGCCATATTCTCGTCGGGGATCATTTCGGGCGACCAGCTACGGAAGTTCTGGACGCGACCGACTTTCACCTTGCTATCATGGATATAGATCCAGTTATCGGGAAACAGGTCTTCGCCCTCGACCATCAGCGCAACCGTAAGGAAGTCGCGGTACTTGAGATCCCCGGCCTGCAGGGTCGATTTGGGGAGAGGGTGCAATCGCCTTGCCAGTTCGCGCATCGGGGCCGAACTGATCGCGTGCCTGGCATTGATTGCGATATCGCCGTCCGGTCCGCTCGCGCTCAGGCGCCAGCCACCTTGGGTATCGGCCGAAAGCTGCTTGAGCGCGTGTCCCATGAACAGGTGGCCACTGCCAGTTGCCAGAACCTTGTCGCGCGCTGCGTCCCACATCATTCCCGGACCGAGACGTGGATAGCGAAAAGTCTCCAGCAAGGTCTTTGTGGCCATGCCATCGTTCGGCTTCCTGTTGAGGCCCAGGCTACGTTTCAGCCCGTCAACTACTGCGCTCCACAGGCTGAGGCCCTTGATGCGCTGGGCGGCCCAGTCGGCGCTCATTTCGTTGCAGGGCATGCCCCACACCTTCTCGGTATAGGTCTTGAAGAAGATGGAATAGAGCTTTTCGCCAAACTGGTTGGTGGTCCAGTCCTCGAAGCTCTTCACAGCCTTCTTCGGGAATAGCTTGTAGCGCAGGTAACTTGCCATGCAGGCGGTCGAGCGCCAGATGCCGAGGTTCCACAGCGCTTCAAAGGCGCGCAGAGGGTAGCTGTAAAACTTGCCCTCGTAATAAATGCGGCTCATTCGTGGCCGCTGGATGAAATCCTCTTCACCCAGGATCTCGTTCCACAGATCGACCACCTGCTGCGATTTCGAAAAGAACCTGTGTCCGCCGATATCGAAGCGATATCCTTCATGCTCGACCGTGCGGCTTATGCCGCCGACATATGTCGCGTCCTGCTCGATGATGGCAACCGACTTACCCTGTTTGGTAAGCAGATAGGCAGCGGTCAGCCCAGCGGGCCCCGCGCCGACGATCGCCACATCGACGCTGAGTTCCTGCGATTGGACGGTCATGGTTTCCCCCGGTTTCATTACCTGACCGGGAGTGAAGGATAATGGTTAGGACATGGTTAACACCGCGTCGCCAGGCAGTGGGTATCAGTCGTCGAGGCTGAGAAGGTGGGGGCACTGCACCTTGACTGCAAGCATGGCGAAATCGCGCAGGCTGAACGTGTCTTCGAACACGAGGCCGTAGTTGCTGTCCTTGCGCCAGCGTACCGTGCAGCGGATGTCGGGCAATTGGGGGCAGGATATGGTAACCCGCTGATCGATCGCGAAGATCTGGTCGCATTCGATCCGCGCGCCCTGCTGGGAAAGGTTGAGGCTTACCGCTTTCGCACGCCCCGTAAGTGCCGCGATTTCCAGCGGAATGACGATATTCAGGCGGAGCTGGCGCTTTGGAAAAGTCCAGTTTTCATGGACCAGGCGGTCGACTGCGACGGGCTTGTCGAACTGGTAGCTCGCTTCCAAACCGTCCGCGCGGACCTGGGTCATCTCGTACCGCTCGCCGTTCTGGAGCTCCAGCGCGATGGCATGATCGGTAGGAAGCGCATGGAAGGTGCGCAGTGAAACGCCGGTCGAGGATACGTCGCGGATGACACAGACGAATTCACCCTGCCCGCAGACGAGCTTCGCCGAGCGGATCAGGGACGTGTACCGCGGTGCGCCGCGCTGGTCGGCCGCCGTGGTCGCTTCAGTCTCTTCCGATCTGAGTCCGGTCGTGAAATCCATCGTGCCTACGCTCCCCAAGTGCGGACCGCGTTCCTAATGCAGCCACATACACCTTGGGCTGGTGCCCCTTCGAGCATCGCTAATAGGTGTCTAGGGGTTAACGCTGGGATAAATCGCACAAGCTTTTTAGAAATTGGGCTGACGAGGCGCCTGGTGCGGGTGGTGGGACTCGAACCCACACGTCCAAAGGACAGGGGATTTTAAGTCCCCGGCGTCTACCATTCCGCCACACCCGCCGCTTGGCGCGGCGTGCCTACTGCCATGAAGCCTGTCCCGCAATCGCGCTGATCGCGGAAACCCAAATCAGTCCTGATTGAGGCGCAGGCGCATTTCCTTGCCCGGCTTGAAATACGGCACGCGCTTGGCGGGAACGTCGACAGCTTCACCGGTCCGCGGATTGCGACCCTTGCGGGCCTCGCGTTCGCGAGTGGAGAACGCGCCGAAACCGCGCAATTCAACCCGCCCGCCTTCTGCCAGACGCTGGGAAATCTCTTCGAAGAAAATGTCGACTATCTGTTCGACTTCTTCGGTTCGCAATTCCGGATTATCCTGGGCCAGGGCCGCGAGAAGTTCGGAGCGGATCATACAGCATCTCCTTGCCGGCCATCCTTGCGTAGGCGGCAGCTCGTGTTTTCCATTCGACAACCCTGGTGCAACCGCGAAAATCTGCGCGTTTGCTGCGTCAATCTTGTGCCAGATGAATGCCTTAGCCGCAAGCAGTCCGTTGCCGGAACCGGAATGGGGCCATCAGGCGTCTGCCAGCAGCTCCCTGGCGGAAACGCCCAAACGGTCCATCCTGGCTCGGATTTCTGGCCATTCGGTGGACAGGAAAGCCTCCCTTTCGCTGCGCCGGAGCCGGTCGGCCGCGCCGGAAACGACATACATCCCCACCCCGCGCTGGACTTCGACCAGTCCGTCGTTCTGGAACTGCTGATAGGCCTTTGCAACCGTGAGCGGGTTTGCGCCCTGCTCTGCTGCCAGTGCGCGGACCGAGGGCAGCATTTCGCCTTCGCGGTAGTCGCCGTCGATTATGGCCGCCGCGATCATGTCGCGCAGCTTGAGATAAACGGGCTTTGACTGGTTTGGCATTGCGATTCCCCGGCGAGATACTGATACAGTGCCATAATACAGCGCGGCGCACAAGGTTCCGAGAAGGGCGTCCGCTCACTGCTTCGGTCCAGCACGCAGGGCGGTAACTTACGTAACTAAAGCTTCACATTGGGCGCGACGTCGCTAGGGTGCGCGCTTCTTCGGGGAGGAAGCCGGCATCCACGGCTTCCTGAATATATTTCGAGAGGTTTGCCACATATGGCTACGACGCAACCGGTAGATGGGGATTCGGCAGGGACGTTCTTCGGCCACCCCAAGGGACTGTTCGTTCTGTTCTTCGCAGAAATGTGGGAGCGCTTTTCCTATTACGGGATGCGCGCCCTGCTTATTTTCTACCTGACCAAGCACTGGCTTTTTTCGGATAGCGATGCGGGCATCATCTACGGTGCCTACACGGCGCTGGTCTACATCACTCCGGTGGTTGGCGGCTATCTCGCCGATAAGTACCTTGGACAGAGAAAAGCCGTGTTGTTCGGTGCGGTGCTCCTGACGCTGGGTCACTTCTTCATGGCCTTCGAAGGAGACCCGGGCGCAGGCACGGAAAACAATCCCATCGTCTACGTATTCTGGCTGGCGCTGGCGCTGATCATCGTGGGTTCCGGGTTCCTCAAGGCGAACATTTCGGTGATCGTCGGCCAGCTTTACCCGCGCACCGACACGCGCCGTGACGCTGCCTACACCATCTTCTACATGGGCATTAACCTCGGCGCGGCCATTGGCTCGCTGCTGTGCGGCTACATCGGCGAAACCTATGGCTGGGCCTATGGCTTCGGTCTTGCCGGCATCGGCATGGTCGCGGGACTGGTTGTCTTCGTGCTGGGCAAAAAGGTGCTGCTGGGTGCGGGCGAGGCACCGGAACCGCTCGCCCGCAGCAAGGAAATGGCGATTTACGGTGCCGGTGTGATCGCCGTAGGGCTGATGTGGGCGCTGATCCAGTATCAGGAGATCGGAAG
>CATMNW010000162.1 GCA_950071875.1 uncultured Erythrobacteraceae bacterium
TGGTGAGGATCACTCCGTCGATCGACAACTGCTCGTGGAACGCCTTGGCCGAGTTCACCGCGTCCTGACCGGTCATCGCGTCCACCACCAGCAGAATCTGGTGGGGGTTCAGCGCCTTGTTCACCGAGCGCAGTTCGGTCATCAGTTCGTCGTTGATGTGCAGGCGCCCGGCGGTGTCCAGGATCACGGTGTCGACGCCCTGTTTGCGTGCCTCGGCCAGCGCGTTCTGGCAGACCTTCACCGCCACGCCGACCGCCTTGCCGTACTCCGCCGCTTTGTCCTTCTCGCCGTAGAACTTCACCGCCGGACCGGTGGCGATCTCGGCGTTCACCGTCTCGACCACCGTCTCGAGCTGATCGATCGCCGCCGGCCTCTGCAGGTCCGCCGCGGCGAGCATCACCGAGCGCCCGCGCAGAGTCGCGAAGCCGCCGATGATCGCGTGATCCTCACCGAAATAGCGATCTCCGCCGAGCGGCATGAAGTCGGCGAAGGCGTGTTCCACATAGTCGCGGAAATGCGGGCGCGAAGGATGCCGGGCGACCTGCGTTTTCTGCCACGGGCTCAGCCCTTCGTAGGTGCTGGCAAGGAGATCGGCGCTTTTCAGTTCGAGCCGCTGCAGTTCGTTCGAAATATCGACGTCGTCGCCTTCGGACGCAGTTCGCAGTTCGGCAATACGCTGTTCGAGCTCGGCAACCGGCTTCTCGAATTCGAGGTAGGAAGTCATGCTGTCGCGCTAGTCCGAAGTCTGCGCGCGTGCAAGCGGGTGACGCTCGTTGACGAGCTTTACCAACCGCGCCGCGTCGACATGCGTGTAAATCTGCGTCGTCGAAATATCTGCATGACCAAGAAGGGTTTGCAGCGCCCGCAGGTCGACGCCGCCCTCCAGCAAGTGCGTGGCAAAGGCATGGCGCAGGACATGCGGGCTGACTTTGTCCGGCGGCAGGTCGGCGCGCACAGCCAGGTCCTTGAGGAGCTGGAACAGTCGCACGCGCGAAATATGACCGCTGCGCGAAGGAAAGAGCCAAGGCGAATTCGCATTCCTGACATCGGTCCAGCGGCGCAGGGCCTTTTTCGCTCTCTGGCTGACGGGGACCATGCGCGACTGTCCCCCTTTTCCTGTCACGGTAAGGAACGGGGCATCGCGCGGGACCGACGAAAGGGGCAGCGATACCAGTTCGGTCGCACGCAGGCCCGAGCCGTACAGCAATTCCAGCAGCGCGAGCAGTCGGACCGCGTGTGGTTGTTCGCTTTTCGCTTCATCCTCGGCGACATCGAACAAGCGTTCGACCTCCGCGTGTGATAGCAGTTTGGGCAGTGGCCGCCGGGTTGCCGGGCGCGGCAGGGCGTGGGTCGGATCGTCCTCGCGCAGGCCCTCGTCCACGAGAAACCCGAAAAACTGGCGCAGCGCGGATACCTTCCTCGCCAGCGATGATGGCGCCAGCGATGTCCACCCCACGCCAAGCTTTGCCATCTGTGCCGGCGTGGCCGTATCGAGGACACCGCCCAGCATTTCCTCGGCCTGTTCAAGATCGCGCCCGTAAGCAAGAATCGTATTGCGAGCCGCGCCGCGTTCCGCAGCGAGCATGGCGAGAAATTCGGGGATGGAGGAAGCAGGCGCGCTCACGTCAGGCGCGCGCCACCGCCTCCGCCGCGATCATGCGGGCCTCGGCTTCCAGTCCCACACGGCGGAGCGACGCTACGATCCGGTACAGGTGACGCGCAGTCATCTGGTCCCAGCTGTCGCCCTGCATGCCCAGCCCCGCCAGAATGGCGACCAGCGCGGCATTTTCTGCCTGGGCGGCAGCATCGATAGTACGGGCCCAGCGTGTCGGCGCGGACAGATTGATACCGAGCCGTTCGCTGTATTCGGAAATCTCGCCATCCGTCACCCGGCCAAGACCGGCCAGACCGGCAAGCAACATCCGAGATTTACGCTGACCAGTCGAACCATCGTTATCGACGTAGCTGTCGAGTTCGCTATCGGTAACCGTTCCGGAACGTTCCGGCACTGCCAGGGCGAGCAAGGCCCAGCCATCGGTGCCTTCCTCGACCTGCCCTGCCCACCTCATGGCGTCTCCATCGAGGCCGGCAGCCAGCATGGAAGCAATCAACTCGCCCGCATTGTCTGCAAAGGCATCGTCAACCGGCATACGGGCCGTTGCATATGCGGTCAGAACCATCCGGCCATAGGCATAGTCGCCGCCCCCAGACCAGATGTCCTGTATCGCAGCGAAGCGTGCTTCGGGGGTCGAACCGACATAGGCCTCGCGCAACTGCGACGCGGTAAGAACTGCATCGCCCTGCACGCCCTCTTCGGCGAAAAGCTGGCTGTAGAGATCGACCATCGCCCGCGACGACAGGACGCCGGAATTGCCGGCAATGTCGGCACCCAGTGCGCGTTCGGACAGCGGCAGTGCAGGCGTTATTGCTGCGGTACCGAGCAGTTCTGGCCCGGCATCTGCGAGCAGGTTCTGCGGGATGGGTTCACCCAGGGCATTGGCAATGGCGAAACGCCAGGGGGTCAAGGCCCCTGTCCCTTCCCACTCGATAGTAACTGCACGCCGCCCCCGCCCGGCCGAACCGGCAAACCGCTGCGCCATGAGGACATCGATACGTCCGTCCTCGGTCCGGTTCAGCAAGCGCCGCAAGTCGTTCTGCGCGCGGGTTTCTTCGCCGGCATAAGCGTTGCAGATGCCAACCAGCATTTCCCACACCGCGTCATCGCGATCGGTATCGACCAACCGGACGGCAGGACAGGCGCCGACGATATCCGCGCTGCCCACGTAGGCATCGATGGCCGCGTTGGTTAAGGCAGGCGAGTAATTGCCGGTATCGACATCCTGTACCAGCGCACGCGCGACGACATGTTCGCCCATCGTATTGAGCACGCGCGCCCGCAGCGTAGCAAACTCGACCGGGTTCATGCCTTCGGGTGCCGCGAGCCTGCTGGCCAGCGCTCGGCGCAGCAGGATGTGTCCCCAGCGCGAGATCATCGGCTTCGTCGTTCCCGCCAGCGCCGCGCGGACAAGTGCGGCAGGCTGCCTGGCAAGCGAGCGGGACTGCAAGCCACCCTCGTCGGCACCAAGGACGCCGACCCGCTCCATCGACCGACGCGCTGCAGGCGGAATGTCGAAGCGGGGCTTCAGCCCGAGAAGTTCATCCAGTTCGTCGGTCGACAGTGCCTCCAGCTCTTCCAGGGAAGGCAGGTCGGTCACATCCAGATCGCCCGGGCCCTGAGCCGTCTCGTCGGGAAGCGGCTGGACGATTTCACCCGATTGGGTGGCCGCGGGCTGCGGACTGCCAGGCTGTGCCGGATCGGACGGGGCCGGAGCACGCGTGGCTGTCGGCGCGGGCGTGGGTGAAGGCGCTGGGCTGTCGAAACCGGGCGGCAGAAGGTCGACCGGTGCCTCTTGCGCAAACACGACTGCAGAAGTCAGCGCCAGGGCGGTGCCTGCCAGTATCCAGCCCGGTTTCATCGTGTACGCTCCGGCAGATCCAGTTCCTGCTCGATCGGGTGCAGCGGCTCCTCGCCGCCGTCGATCAGCGCTGCGACGATCAGAACCACGATCGCCACCGCGAATATTCCACCCGCCTTCTTGCCACTCATCGCCAAGTTTTTCGCGTCCCGCTTCAAGTGCTGATACCTTGCCCGCGCCCTAGCGCAGTTCTAGGCACGGCGGCAATGACCCAAACGATCACCCTGAGCCCTGCGCAAATCAAGAGGATCGCAAGCAGGATTGACCGGCCGGTGGTTCTGGTTGGCCTCATGGGCGTCGGCAAATCCACGGTCGGGCGCAGGCTGGCGGCCGAACTGGCGACCGATTTCGTCGATGTCGACCACGAGATAGAGCGCGCCGCCGACCGGACCGTAAGCGAAATTTTCACTAGTCACGGCGAAGCTTATTTTCGCGATGGAGAGCGCCGCGTCATCGCGCGGCTCATGGATGAGGCGCACGGCGTTATCGCAACCGGCGGCGGGGCGTTCGTAGACGACCAGACACGGTCGCTTATCCGCGAAAGGGCAATCGCCATCTGGCTGGATTGCGATATCGACACGCTGGTCCAGCGCACTGCCAAGCGCGATACTCGCCCGCTGCTGCGCGGGGGCGATCCCCGGCAAATCCTGACCGAACTGAAAGACCAGCGATCCGGAGCCTATTCGGAAGCGCACATTCATATCGTAACCAACGATGGTCCTCATGCCGAGACCGTGCAGAACATTCTGGAGGCAATCGACGCATGGCTGTAATCGCGGTCGAGCTGGCAGGTCGCGCCTATGAGGTTCGCATCGGCGGCGGATTGCTCGCCAATCTCGCGACCGAAGCGGCCGACTTCATTCGCAAGGACCACATCTGCATAGTCGCAGACGAGAACGCGCGCCGACACTTGGGCGAGGCAATCGCCCGGTCGCTTGCTGATGCAAGTGTCGAAGCTCGCTGGTTCGATGTGCCATCGGGCGAAGCGTCGAAGAGCTGGGAAGGACTGGCCAGGCTTACGGACTGGTTGCTGGCACAGGGTGTCGAACGCGGCGACCATGTCTTCGCACTTGGCGGCGGTGTCGTGGGAGACCTTACGGGCTTTGCCTGCGCCATCCTCAAACGGGGGTGCGGCTTCGTACAACTTCCGACCACCCTGCTTGCCCAGGTCGACAGTTCGGTTGGCGGGAAAACGGCCATCAACACCCCCGCCGGAAAGAACCTCATCGGTGCATTCCACCAGCCATCGCTGGTTCTGGCCGATCTCGATGCCTTAAGCACCCTTCCGCAACGCGAACTGCGCGCTGGCTATGCCGAGGTCCTGAAATACGGAGTTCTGGGAGATCGCGAATTCTTCGACTGGCTCGAGGATCACGCATCCGGCGTGCTTTCCCTCGATAGCCGTTCGCCCGAAGAAGCCGTGGCAAGAAGCGTCTCGGCAAAGGCTCGCATCGTCGCAATGGACGAACGCGAGACCAGCGGAGCGCGCGCGCTGCTTAACCTCGGCCATACATTCGGCCATGCGCTGGAGGCGGAAACCGGCTTTGGCGACCGATTGCTCCATGGCGAGGCGGTCGCACTCGGAATGGTCCTGGCGGCGCGATATTCAGCTCGCCGCGGTCTGATTGCCCTGAGCGAAGCGGACCGGGTAACACATGCGGTCGATGCAGCCGGCCTTCCGGCGGAAATCTCTTCACTGGGCATGCAATGCGACGGGTCGGTCCTGACGGCACACATGCTCCACGACAAGAAAATGGACGCGGGCACCCTGCCCTTCATCCTGCTGAACGCCATCGGCGCAGCTTTCGTCGACCACGAAGTGGATCTGTCGGAAGTAGCCGCGTTCCTCGATGAGCAGTTACAAGCGCACTGATCGACTACATAGCAACGCCCCACCTTTTCACGGGTCCCCGTCAATAGGGAGCGACACGCAGGCCCGACAACGCTATCGCCTCCGCGCCCTGTTGGAGATGATATGCCATGACCGTGACCAAAGCGGCTCCCGAACTGAACCTGTACGATCCCGAAGATTCCCGCTTCCTCGGTCACCCCAAAGGGTTAGCGTATCTGGCTTTCACAGAAGCATGGGAGCGCTTCTCCTTCTACGGGATGCAAGCTCTCCTGGTACTCTACATGACCAAGTCGCTGCTTCTGCCAGGCGAGGTCGAGCAGGTTGCCGGGATCGAACAACTGCGTGGGTTTTACGGGGGCCTTGAGGGCCAGGCATTCGCCAGCGCGATCTTCGGAACCTATGCGGCGAGCGTTTATCTCACCCCGATCCTCGGTGGCTGGCTTGCCGATCGGTTCCTCGGCAAACGGCGCACCGTACTCATGGGGGCCATCACGATGGCGATCGGCCATTTCCTCATGGCCTTCAATATTACCTTTCTGCTTGCACTGCTGTTGCTGATCCTGGGATCGGGAATGTTCAAGGGCAATATCGCAAGCCAGGTCGGCAGTCTCTACAAACCGGACGACCTGCGCCGTGCAGATGCGTTCCAGCTTTTCTATCTCGCCATCAATGCCGGAGTGATAGCGAGTCCCCTGATCGTCGGGACACTGGGTGAAACGATGGGCTGGCATTGGGGCTTCGGTGCGGCAGGGGTCGGCATGCTTATTGGCCTTGCGATTTATGTCGCCGGCCAAAAGTACCTGCCATCCGATCATTTCGATGTGGCCGAAAAGCAAATCCAAGCGAAGGAGCCGATGTCGCGGGTAGACTGGCTTGCTACCGCTGCCCTGATCCTTCTGATACCCGTGCTTGCGATTGCAATTGTTCCGAACAACCAGATATTGAACGCCTATCTTGTGTGGG
>CATMNW010000163.1 GCA_950071875.1 uncultured Erythrobacteraceae bacterium
GATTGTCGCGCGCGGTTTCGGTGCTGAACTGGTTCGATCCGAGGCCGGACACCGGCCGATCGGGACGGGGAAATTCCACCGAAGTTTCGGGCCGGTCGCCGGGCGCCTGACCGCAGGCGGCAAGCGCCAGCAGCAAGCCCACCGAGGCGGCCCGGCGCAGGATCACTCCACGTCCTCGATCTCGACCGTCTCACCCGTCACGCGCTGCGCCAGCGCGGCCGAGATAAACGGATCGAGCGCGCCGTCGAGCACGTCATCGGGCGTCGGGCTGGTCACGCCGGTGCGCAAATCCTTCACCATCTGATAGGGCTGGAGCACATAGCTCCTGATCTGGTGGCCCCATCCGATATCGGTCTTGCTCTCGTATTCGGTGCCCGCCGCGGCCTCGCGTTCGGCCATCTCGCGCTCGTAGAGACGGGCCTTGAGCATATTCATCGCGGTCGCACGGTTCTTGTGCTGGCTGCGGTCGTTCTGGCTGGCGACGACGATCCCGGTCGGTTGGTGGGTGATGCGCACGGCGGAATCGGTGGTGTTGACGTGCTGGCCGCCCGCACCCGATGCGCGGTAGGTGTCGATCTTGAGGTCGGAAGGGTTGATTTCGATATCGATATCGTCGTCGATGACGGGATATACCCAGACCGAGCTGAAACTGGTGTGGCGGCGTGCCGAACTGTCGTAAGGGCTGATGCGCACAAGGCGATGGACGCCGCTTTCCGTCTTGGCATAGCCATAGGCGTTTTCGCCCTTGATCAACAATGTCGCGCTCTTGATGCCTGCCTGATCGCCCGCGGCATATTCCACGGTTTCCACCTTGAAACCGCGCCGTTCGGCCCACCGGGCATACATGCGCAACAGCATTTCCGCCCAGTCCTGGCTTTCCGTGCCTCCCGCGCCGGCATTGATCTGCAGGTATGTGTCGTAGCCGTCCGCTTCGCCGGAAAGCAGGGCCTGGACCTTGTCGCGATCGGCGCGTTCCGCGAGGCTGGCGAGTGTATCGAGGCCTTCACGCTCCACATCGCCATCGCCTTCGGCTTCGCCCATTTCGACGAATTCGACCGCGTCAGCCATCTCGCCCTCGATCTCGCGCACCGTATTGATCGCGGTTTCGAGCCTCTTTTGCTCTTGCGTGATTGCCTGCGCCTGCTTTGGATCATCCCACAATGTCGGATCCTGCACGCGCGCGTCGAGTTCGTCGAGGCGGCGCAAGGCCTGTTCCCAGTCGAGCGACTGGCGGACCAGCGACAACGCAGCTTCTATCCGTTCGATATGGGCCTGCCCTTCGGCACGCATAGAGTATTCCTTCTTTTCGGCTGGTCACGCCCCTAGTATCTGGAGGGCGATTGTAAAGGGTTGCACCATTCGGATCGGGGCGCATCGGGTCGCTCCCGCCGGGCTCGTGGCTTAGTAAATACCGCCCTGATCCTCGACGAAATCGCTCGGCTGCTGCGCCTGATCGGCGTTTCGCGCGGCCACGGCGCCCTGCCTACCGCGCCTGATTAGTTCGAGAATTTCGTTCCGCTTGGCCGCAATCGCATCGTTGCGGGTGGCGCGCGGCGGCTCGGTATCGGGTTTGAAGGCTTCCCAGATTATCGCCGCTGTCGGTTCGTCCGACGGCGTTCCTTCGAATACGCGTTTGCCGCTGCGCCGGTCGATCTTGACCATGCGCACACCCGGCGGAGCGACGAAGTCTTCCGCCGTCCAGCGATCCTTCGTGGCGTCGATGAAGCGCTTCATGATGGTCGCGGCAGTGTTGCCACCCTGCACCCATCCACCCAGATTTCGGGGCTGGTCGAAACCGACGTACATGCCGGCGATAATCTCGGGCGATCCCCCGACAAACCAGGCGTTCGTGGGCCCGTTCGTAGTACCGGTCTTGCCGAACAGCGGCAGATTGAGGCTGCGCAGACGCACTGCTGTACCGCGCGTCACGACGCCCTGCAGCATATGCACCATCTGGAACGCCGTTCTGGGATCGAGTACCTGGCGACCCGAAACGTCGAACCGCGGCATCGGCTGACCATCCCATTCGGGCATATTGCAACTCGTGCAATCACGCCTGTCGGTCCGGAAAATAACCTTGCCGTCGCGGTCCTGCACGTAATCGATCACGGACCCGTCGTTCTGTCGGCCCCAATTGGCAAGCGCGGCATAAGCATTGACCATTCGGGCGACCGTGGTTTCGCCGGCACCCAATGCGAAGGAATAATAGGGTTCGTATTTGCCGATACCAAGCCGGTCGATCGTCTTGATCACGTTGTCCATGCCGGTGTCGTCCGCGATATGAACCGTCATCAGGTTGCGGCTCTGCTCAAGACCCCAACGCAAGGTATGCACGCCGCCCCCACCGCCGCCGAAGTTGCGGAAGCATTTTTCACCCAGGTTGGCCCCTTGCCACACACAGAAGGTCTGGTCCGGCACCTGCGTTGCAGGGGTCATGCCCTGATCAAGGGCGCTGGCATAGACGAATGGTTTGATGGTGGATCCAGGCTGGCGCATGGCCTGCGTCGCACGATTGAAGCTGCCCAGGCGGCTGTCGAAACCGCCCTGCATCGCAAGAATGCGTCCGGTCTGCGGCGCTTCTGCGAGAAATGCGCCCGACACTTCGGGCACACCGCGAATGGCATATCCATCGCCTGAACGGGCCGCTGCGACGACGTCGCCAGCCTCCAGCGAGGACGGCCCGCCCGACAAAGCAAATTCCTCGCCATCGGAGAACCCGATGCGTCCCGGTGCAGTGATTACGCCAACCCGCCAGTCGTTATAGCTGATCGAGATATTCGACGAGGCGAGCTGACTGGTGAGATCGCCATTGTCGGGATTGAGCGTGGCAATCGGTCCGGTGAAACCGCGATTGCCGTGATAACTGATAAGCTGGGCGCGCAGGGCATCGCGCGCGGCGTCCTGAAGTTCGGTATCGAGCGAAGTGCGCACCCACAGCCCGCCCGAATACACGCTGTTACGGCCATCATCCGCGGTTTCGCCGAATTCATCGATCAGCTGCCGACGCACTTCTTCAAGGAAGTATCCCGCATCGGCCGACCGCTGCGTGCGCTGCTGCACCAGCCCGAGATCCAGTTGCTTGGCCGCGGCTCCTTCGGCTGCACTGATGAATTCATTCGCAACCATCTGGTCGAGAACGAAATTGCGCCGTGCCACAGCCATATCGCGATACCGTTCGCGGCCGTACCGTTCAGGTGCCTTGGGCAGGATCGCCAGGAACGCCATTTCGTGCAGGTCGAGATCGCCGACATCCTTGTCGAAATAGGCGCGCGATGCGGCCTGCACACCAAAGCTTCGGCGTCCGAGCGGGATTTCGTTGAGGTAAAGTTCGAGGATTTCCTGTTTGGTCAGCACGCTTTCGATGCGCGTGGCCAGGATCATCTCCTTCACCTTCCGGGTGACGGAATACTCGTCACCCAGCAACAGGTTCTTCGCCACCTGCTGGGTAATGGTCGATCCACCCACCGCACGGCCGGTGCGTGCCGGGTTGAGGTAATCGATCACTGCATTGGCAGTGCCGGTAAAATCGACGCCGCCGTGGCTGAAGAACGTCTTGTCTTCTGCCGAAAGATAGGCCTCGACCAATCGCTCGGGAAAATCGCCGTACTGCAATTGTACGCGGCGTTCGCGGGCGTAAGTGTGCACGATCTCGCCGTCGATCCCGCGGACGACCGAAGGCAGCGGGGTTTCGTATGTCAGAAGCGATTCGGCTTCGGGCAGGTTACGGCCGAGTGTCGCCCAGGCGAGAACCAGCGTGACCAGGCCCAGTCCGCCGATATAGCTTGCCAAGCGCAGTTTGCGGTTATGCGCCCAGTTCGCATCGAACCACGCGATCAAACGCCTGGGATCGCCGAGCAATCGGTGGCGATAATATTGGAGTGTAGAGAGGTCCGACATGATCTTCGCGAAGCCCCTAGCACGGCAATTCTGTAAATCGCCAGAACGATGTGCGTGCTGCTGTCAGCTTTCTTGCTGGCGCGCGAAATAGATACGGATAGCCCGCGCCATGACCTCGGCGAACCGCTTGCGCCCTTCCGGAGAAGCGAGCCGTTCGGCATCCGCCTGATTGGTGATGAACCCGCTTTCGAACAACACCGAAGGAACGTCGGGAGCGCGCAGCACTTTCAGCGCAGCCGACCGCCGTCCCTGCGGGTGGAAGCGGATGGTCCCTTCCGCTTCCCGGCGTATCAGGCGGGAAAATTCGTCGGACTGCTCCTGTGTGCGGCGCTGCGAAAGCTCCACCAGAATAGAGCTTACGACATCGCTTTGCTGGCCGACGTCGATACCGTTCAGACGGTCGGTAGCATTCTCGCGTTCAGCAAATCGGGCGGCAGCTTCGCTAGAAGCCTGGTTCGAGAGTGTATAGATGCTGGCCCCTGTCACTTCGGTCGCATCGCCTGCGCTGTCCGCATGGATCGAGAGAAACAGATCGGCTTCAAGGCGGCGGGCAATGTCGACCCGTTCTGCATGGACGAGGTAGCGATCATCGTCGCGTGTCAGCGCAACCCTTACATTGCCATCATCCTCCAGCTCGTCGCGCAACGCTTTTGCCAGGCCAAGCACGATGGTCTTCTCGCGATATCCCTGCCCCGATGCTCCGGGATCATGGCCGCCATGGCCTGCATCGATGACAACCAGCGGCAACCCATCACGCCCAGCGACTGCTGGCAGGCGCGAAGGCGCATCGACTTGTGGCAATTCGACCCTAAGGACATAGGCACGTCCGATTTCGGGCACGGGAATGCGTATCGCTGCCGCGATCAATGCCGCAACAATGGCAAGCGGCACCAGTACGAGGAGAACGATTTGCGCCCGGACAGTCATCGACTGCAAGGTTACGGCGATGTTATCGAATGACGCAATATGGTTGCCGTGCGAAACCCACGGTGCTAGCGAACGGACATCGGTTCCTGCGATGCCTCCGATCGGCGCGAATATCCCGCGACGAAGAGGGACAGAGAAGAAAACCGTTCCTTTTCAGGCCTCGGCGGATCATTCCGTTTCTGGCCATAAGCAATACAGGTTGATGCCGGACATGGCCCGTTCCTCCCCGACAACAGCAGCACAGGCATCTGCCTTTGCCGCCGTATCGGGCCGGACAGCGCTTTCACAGCGCATGGTCATTGCCGCAGTCACGAATACCCGGCCCCATGCAGAATGCAGGGACTGCCGGTTCGCAAACACCGCGACGCCCGCGATGGGCCGCGGATTTTCCCACATGATACGCCGCGCCGCAGCAGGGTCATCCCTGCGCGCAGGCGGCTGGAGATACAATAATGGCCACGCGCATGCTTATCGATGCGCGCCACCAGGAAGAAACCCGGGTGGCGGTAGTAAAGAACAACCGGATTGAGGAATTCGATTTCGAATCTGCCGATCACAAGCAGATCAAAGGCAATATCTACCTAGCGAAAGTTACGAGGGTCGAACCCTCGCTTCAGGCCGCTTTCGTCGATTTTGGCGGCAACCGCCACGGCTTCCTCGCCTTCAGCGAAATCCATCCCGATTATTACCAGATCCCTCGGGAAGACCGCGAAGCGCTGCTCGCCGCTGAAGCCGAAGCAGCCGAAGAAGAACAGCGCCTGCGCGACGAGGAAGAACAGCGCGGCGAGATGCCCGGCGACGAATACGACGCCGAGGACGAAAGCTCGGAAGCACTGGCCGAAGATCTTGCCGAAGATGGGCTCGAAGAAGTCGACACGTCCGACAAGGACGATGTCGCCACGATCGAGGAAGGCCATCTCGACAAGGACGACGACGGAGACGATGACGACGATTCCGACGAGGAATCGGATGACGGCGACAGCGACAACAGGCGCAAGGGCCGCCGCGGGCGCGGTCGTGGCCGTCGCCAGGGCAAAGGCGGACGCACGCGCGCCAAGGAAGTGGATGAAGCGCGCGCCAAGCGTATGGCGCTGCGCCGTCGCTACAAGATCCAGGACGTTATCCAGCGTCGTCAGGTGCTCCTGGTCCAGGTCGTCAAGGAAGAGCGTGGCAACAAGGGTGCTGCCCTCACCACCTATCTCAGCCTTGCGGGCCGTTACACCGTGCTTATGCCGAACAGCAGCCACGGGGGCGGCATCAGCCGCAAGATTTCGAGTGCATCGGACCGCAAGCGCCTCAAGCAGGTCGTCTCTGCACTCAGCCTGCCCCGTACGATGGGCCTGATTGTCCGTACCGCCGGGCTTTCGCGAACCAAGACCGAAATCAAGCGCGATTTCGACTACCTCGCCCG
>CATMNW010000164.1 GCA_950071875.1 uncultured Erythrobacteraceae bacterium
GAACCTTCGCCCTCGTAGCCCGATGCGAGGTTGGCGGTGGCAGGCAGCCAGAAGCTTTCCTCGCGCTGCAGCATTGCGGGATCGGCGATCACTGCTGCGGCGACGTCGCGCCATGCCTGCGCGCCAAGTTCCTCGGCCGCTTCTTCGCCCAGCTCTTCCTGCGCGAAGTATCCGACCACGTCGCGCAGCCCCTGCGCTTCGAGCGAGGCAACCCGCGCCATATCGCTGCGCGCCGATACGCCCTGCGCGATCCGCCGCTCTACCGCGCTGCGTATCTCGGCCTGCGAGGCGACGAAGCTCTCGCCCAGCCGGACAAGCGACTGGTAAGCGAAAACGGCGTACCAGACCGATACGAACTGAGTCACGGTCTGGGACAGGTTTGCTTCGCGTTCGTGTCCGGCCGCGGCAAGGCGCGCCTGGGCGGCCGCAATGCCGTAATAGGCAACACCGAAATCGAGCAGCACGTATTCGACCTCGCCAAGCAGGTCGGTTCGCCCCGTCGCCCGCGATCGTTCGATGATATTGAAAGGATCGTTGCTGAAATTGCGGGCGATGGTCTTGTACGTGCTTAGCGTGACATCGCCGGTCGGCAGGCGGCCGGCCTCGGCTTCGTCGAGCTGGGCCTTCGCGACAGCGACATTCGCATCGGCTTCGCGGCTGGAAGCGTTCTGTTCGAGCGCGGCAACCACGATCGTCCGGAACAGGTCCGGATCGGCAGACGATGCACCAAGGGCCAGGATCGGGTCGGAAGAAAAATCGACAGCCAATGGATCGGCAGCCGGATCGGGCAGATCGGTGGCCGCATCATAGCTTGGAATGCCCATAGCCGCATCCTGCGCATGCGCGGTGCCGCCGCTTGCCAGAACAGCAAGGGCCATTGCACCGCATAGCGGCCCGGTCGTGCGTCCCACGGGTCCCATCACTGCCGTTTTAGCAGGGAAACCCTTCAAAACTACTGAAATAGGTTACGCAATAGGCGGTATGGTTACCGGTGTTGCAACGATGACGATGCGACCGTTCAGCCCGAAAGCCGTTCCGCATGCCAGGCAACATGCTCGGCCAGGAAGGTCGAGATGAAGTAATAGGAGTGGTCATACCCCGGCTGCATGCGAATATCGGCAGGGATGCCGGCCGCTTTGCAGGCCTGTTCCAGCAACGGAGTCTTGAGCTGTTCTTCAAGGAAATTGTCGGCCGTTCCCTGATCGATCAAGAGGCGATCAAGACGGGAACCATCCTCGATCAAGGCACAGGCATCGTAATCGCGCCACGCGCTTCGATCAGGGCCCAGATACCCGCCAAGCGCCTTCTCGCCCCAAACGCAGCTCAACGGACTGACGATCGGGGAAAAGGCGCTGACCGAACGGAAACGGTCCGGATTGCGAAGGCCGATGGTAAGCGCGCCATGCCCGCCCATTGAATGCCCGGTGATACCCTGCCGCTCCATATCCACCGGGAAATGACCGGCTATAAGCTCTGGAAGCTCCTGTTCGATATAGCTGCGCATGCGGTAATGCTTCGCCCACGGGGCCTGTGTCGCATCGACATAGAAACCCGCACCCTTACCGAAATCATATGCGTCGTCGTCGGGCACGTCGTCACCGCGGGGCGATGTATCGGGGGCAATGAAGATCACGCCGTGTTCCGCACAAGCACCGCGATACTCGCCCTTTTCAGTGACATTGGCGTGAGTGCAGGTAAGGCCCGACAGGAACCAGAGCACAGGAAGCCGGGTCCCTTCCGCATGATCGGGAACGAATACCGAGAAATTCATCCCGGTTCCGGTGCTCGCGGAAGCGTGACGATAAACGCCCTGCGTGCCGCCGTGACTGCGATGTTCCTCGACGGTTTCCAGCGCGGTCATGTTCTAAAGCGCGACTTCGTAATCGGCAGTGGTCTTTTGCGCCACTTCTTCAGCCGTGATACCCGGTGCAAGTTCGACCAGGCGGAACTTGCTGTCGTGATCGGGTCTGCGGAAAACCGCCAGATTGGTGACGATCATGTCGACCACATTCTGCCCCGTAAG
Organism: uncultured Erythrobacteraceae bacterium; assembly: GCA_950071875.1. GTDB lineage: Bacteria > Pseudomonadota > Alphaproteobacteria > Sphingomonadales > Sphingomonadaceae > Qipengyuania. The sequence continues at coordinate 2,024 of CATMNW010000164.1, forward strand.
CGGCAGCGTGCATTCCGGAATGAACTTGGGGCTGCCGTCCTTGGCGTTGTGGTCCATCACCACGATGATTTTCTTGACCCCGGCGACGAGGTCCATCGCGCCGCCCATGCCCTTGATCATCTTGCCCGGGATCATCCAGTTGGCGATGTCGCCATTGGCCGCGACTTCCATCGCGCCAAGGACGGTCAGATCGATATGTCCGCCGCGGATCATGGCAAAGCTTGCCGCGCTATCGAAATAGGCGCTGTGCGGCAGTTCGCTGATGGTCTGCTTGCCGGCGTTGATCAGGTCGGCATCGACTTCATCCGGATAGGGAAACGGTCCGATGCCGAGCATGCCGTTCTCGCTCTGCAGCGTCACGTGCATGCCTTCGGGGATGTGATTGGCGACCAGCGTCGGGATCCCGATACCGAGGTTGACGTAGTAGCCGTCTTCCAGTTCCTGCGCCGCGCGCGCGGCCATCTGGTTGCGATCCCAACCGGTGTTTTCGCTGGCCATCAGGCGCTCTCCCTTTCGCGGGTCGTCTCAAATTCGATTTTCTTGTCATAAGGCGCACCAACGATCATGCGCTGGACGTAAACGCCCGGCAGATGGATGCTGTCTGGATCGAGGCTGCCCGTCGGCACGATTTCCTCGACCTCTACCACGCAGACCTTGCCGCAAGTTGCTGCCGGCAGGTTGAAGTTGCGCGCTGTCTTGCGGAACACGAGGTTGCCCGTTTCGTCGGCCTTCCACGCTTTTACGATGGCAAGGTCTGCGAAGATGCCGCGTTCGAGAATGTAGGTTTCGCCGTCGAAATCCTTGTGTTCCTTGCCTTCGGCAACCTGGGTGCCGACGCCGGTCTTCGTGTAGAAACCGGGAATGCCTGCACCACCGGCGCGCATGCGTTCGGCCAGGGTACCCTGCGGACAGAATTCGACCTCCAGCTCGCCGGAAAGAAACTGGCGTTCGAACTCCTTGTTCTCGCCGACATAGGACGAGATCATCTTTTTCACCTGCTGCGAGCGCAGCAGCATGCCGATGCCTTCATTGTCGATGCCGGCATTGTTGCTGGCAAAGGTCAGGTTCTTCACTCCGCTGTCGCGGATCGCGGTGAGCAGGCGTTCAGGGATTCCGCAAAGGCCGAACCCGCCGCTGGCAATGAGCATGTCATCGCGCAGCACGCCTTCGAGAGCGGCTGCAGCGTCGGAATAAATCTTGCCGGCCATCAGAAGACCACCACGCTACGGATGCTTTCGCCTGAATGCATAAGGTCGAACCCCTTGTTGATTTCTTCAAGCGACAGGACGTGGGTGATCATCGGATCGATCTCGATCTTGCCATCCATGTACCAGTCTACGATCTTCGGCACATCGGTACGGCCCCTTGCCCCGCCGAATGCGGTTCCGCGCCAGTTGCGTCCGGTCACCAGTTGGAACGGCCGGGTCGCGATCTCCTTGCCCGCTTCGGCCACGCCGATAACGATCGAGGTTCCCCAGCCCTTGTGGCAGCATTCCAGTGCCTGACGCATGACTTCGGTATTGCCGGTGCAGTCGAAGGAATAGTCCGCCCCGCCATCCAGCATATTGACGATCTTTTCGACGACATCGCCGCCATCCTTGGGATTGATGAAGTCGGTCATGCCGAACTTGCGACCCCATTCTTCCTTGTCGTTGTTGATGTCGACACCGACGATACGGTCGGCACCGGCCATTCGTGCGCCCTGGATGACGTTCAGGCCGATCCCGCCGAGACCGAAGACCACCACATTGTCGCCCGGCTTGACCTTGGCGGTATTCGTCACCGCGCCGACGCCGGTCGTGACCCCGCAGCCGATGTAGCAGCTGGTCTTGAACGGCGCATCTTCGCGGATCTTGGCCACGGCGATTTCCGGCAGAACGGTGAAATTCGAGAAGGTTGAGCACCCCATGTAATGGAAGATCGGCTCACCCTTGTAGGAAAAGCGCGTCGTTCCATCCGGCATCAGGCCTTTGCCCTGCGTTTCGCGAATTGCGCTGCAAAGGTTGGTCTTGCCGCTGAGGCACATTTTGCACTGGCGGCATTCGGGCGTGTAGAGCGGGATGACGTGATCGCCCGGCACCACGCTGGTGACGCCCGCACCCACTTCGCGCACGATGCCTGCGCCCTCATGGCCAAGCACGCTGGGGAACAGCCCTTCGCTGTCCAACCCGTCCAGCGTATAGGCGTCGGTGTGGCAGATGCCGGTCGCCATGATCTCGATCAGGACCTCGCCGGCCTTCGGCCCTTCGAGATCGAGTTCGACGATTTCGAGCGGTTGCTTGGCTTCGAAGGCGACGGCGGCGCGGGTTTTCATGAGCGTGGGATCTCCGGTTTCGCCCCGGACCTAGGCGGGATGGCGGCCGGGGGCAATGGAGGCCCGCATCGCCGCGCCGCTTGTCGTTGGCGGTTCATCGTGCGGCGGGTAGGGGAGAGGCATGACATCGCTTCTCGCTTCCGCCGCTGCCGCATCGCTCCTCTTCGCCGCGCAGAGTTCGCCGCAGCCATCTCCGCAGCAGGCCCCGCCAACGCCGCAGCTCTCGCTCCAGCAGAAGACCGGGCTGCGCTGCGGCGTCGCCTTCGCGATCACCGCGCAGGGGCAGCAGGCGGGCGATCCGGCCGCGCTCGCTTTTCCGGCGATGGACCCGCGCGGGAAGGAATTCTTCGTGCGCTTCATGGCCGGGTTGATGGAAGACCCGCGCTTCTCGCGCGATTATGTGACCGGCCTCGCGATGCGCGAAACGCAGGAGCTGGTGCGCGGCGGGCCGGATGCGCTGGCAGCGGTGATGCCCGCCTGCCTCCAATTGCTGGACCTGTCCGGCGTCTGACGGGTGCGTAAGCATGGGTTCACCCCTTCGCGCGTAGCAGGGGCGATCCACCAAACCATCGAGATCATCGTCATGCGCAAGATTCTGCTCTCTCTGCCGTTTTTCGTCGTCGCCGCGCCGCTGGCCGCGCAGGCGGAAGTCCAGACGGACGCCGAGATGGACGGTGCGATCGTCCTGCCGGATTTCGATGCGCCTGTCCCGCCTGCCGAAGCCACGCTGGGCGGCCTGGCCGAGCGATTGTCCGATCCCGCCACGCAGGACGAGATCGCGGCGACGGTCTCCGTCCTGTCGGAAATCCTTCTCGACCTGCCGCTCGCCCCGCTGATCGAGCCGCTGGCCGAAGCCACCGCCGATGTCGCGGACCTGCCGCGCCGTCCGGTCGATCCCGATCTGACGCTGCGCAGGATGAGCCCGCGCGCGGGCGAGGTGGCGCAGCGCATGTCGCGCGATCTGCCGCGTACGATGGACCGGGTGGCCGATGCCAGCGATGGGATCGCCGCGCTGATCCCGGCCCTTCGCGATGCCTTCCGCCAGATCGAGGAACGGGTCGAAGGCAGCCTGTCGCGCGAATAGCCCAAAGAATTTTCGGCTGCCCCCGCTCTGCTGTGGATTAACGCGCGCGGTTGCGGCAAGGCGGGTGCGCCATGTGGACGCTCCACCAATTCCCCCTCTGCCCGTTCAGCCGCAAGGTTCGCATCCTGCTGGGCGAGAAATCCATCGCCTACGATCTGGTGCAACGCCGCCCGTGGGACGAGGGGGATGATCTATGGCGCCTGAACGATGCGGGCCGCGTACCCGTGCTGGGGGACAAGGCCCGCAACATCGCCCTGTGCGACAGTCGGGCGATCTGCGAATATCTCGAAGAAACGGTGGAGCGGTCGCCCATGCTGGCGGGCAGCGCGCTGGCACGGGCGGAGACGCGGCGGCTGGTCGCCCTGTTCGAGGAGAATTTCCACGCCGACGTGGTCGCCCCGCTGCTGCATGAGAAGATGACCAAGCGCCTCGTGCTGCGCCAGCCGCCCGACGGACGCGTCCTGCGCGAAGCGATGAAGCGCGCGCACGGCCATCTCGACTATATCGACTGGCTGGTGGACAATCGCAGCTGGCTGGCCGGCTCGACGATGAGCCTGGCAGACCTCGCCGCCGCCGCGCAGGTCTCGGTCGCCGATTATCTCGGCGGGATCGACTGGCGCGGCCACGATCAGGCGCGCGGCTGGTACGCCGTGTTCAAGAGCCGCCCGAGCTTCCGGCCCCTGTTGGCTGAGAAGATGGAAGGGATACATCCGCCATCGCATTACGCGATGGTGGATGGGTGAGTACCTGTTTTCCGCAAGCGCGTCCGC
>CATMNW010000165.1 GCA_950071875.1 uncultured Erythrobacteraceae bacterium
CCTGGGGCACGGCCTGTCCGTCGCCTGCGGCATGGCCGAAGGGGTCCGCCATCAGGGGTTCGACAGCCGGGTCGCGGCGGTCATCGGCGATGGCGAGCAGAACGAGGGCCAGATCTGGGAGGCGGCGGGCTATGCCGGCTACCGCAAACTGTCCAACCTGCTGTGCATCTGCGACCGCAACCAGGTCTGTGTCGACGGACGGACCGAGGATATCCTGGGGGTCGAGCCGATGGCCGACCGCTGGCGCGCCTTTGGCTGGCATGTCGAAGAGATCGACGGCCATGACCTGGGCCAGATCCTCAACCAGCTCGATGCCTTTGAAAAGCGTCGGCGCGAGGGCGGCAAGCCGACCTTCATCATCGCGCATACGATCTCGGGCAAGGGTGTCGATTTCATCGAGGATCAGGCCGTCTGGCATCTCGGTTATCTGACCGGCGAGGACGAAAAGCGCGCCCGCGCGCAGATCCAGGGCATGTACAAAAAAGAAGAGGAAACGGTCTGATGACCAGCGCGCTGATCGACCCCCGAAGCCAGGACGGCTCGGCCACCCGCAAGATGCAGACCGGCCTGGTCCAGTTTGGCGAGGCGCTTGCCGATCTGGCCGACAAGGATCCGCGGATCGTTGCCGGTTCGGCCGACCTCAAGTCCTCGACCCTGATCTCGGCCTTTTCAGACCGGCATCCGTCGCGGTTCTACCAGTTCGGGATTTCGGAAACGCCAGCCGTTCTCGCCGACGATGGCTGCGCGTTCCGCTACGGGAACGACCTCTGCCAGCGCGATCATTCGCAGGTAAGCTGCCGCCTTCAGGGCTGGATCACCTGCCTGAGGCCGCTCGCCCAGAAGGTCCAGCAGCTGGCGGAACTGTGTCTTCGCCGCACGCTCGCCGGCGGCGCGGTGGCGCAGCACTGTGGCAAGGCGGTCGTCGAAATGCATAAAAACTCCGGCTCGGAAGACAAGTTGTCGGCACAGGCATTGCCGCAATTACCGTTGGTTTAGGGACAATGGATATAGTTACCTTGCCATTTACCTCCAGTGAGCGACGGGTTGCGTTGCAAAGCGGGACAATTGCTGGCAGGGATAATAATGTTAGCCAAGACGGCTGCATTGCGTTGCCAACATTTCACGGAAGTTTCGCGATGGCCGCTTCGGCATATGGGTAGCAGAGGCAATTCTTATGGCCAATCTCGACGACATCGACCGGCGCTTGCTTGGGGAACTGCAGGATGAAGGGCGGATTACGAATGTCGAACTTGCACACCGTGTCGGGCTGACCGCACCGCCGTGTCTGCGCCGCGTTCGCGCACTGGAGGAAGATGGTGTGATCAAGGGCTATCACGCCGATCTTGATCCGTCGAAACTTGGTTTCTCCATCACTGTGTTTGCCATGGTGAGCCTCAAAAGCCAGGCCGAGGATGCCTTGCGCGAATTCGAAGTCGCAATGAAGGATCTCCCCGAAGTCCGCGAAGTCCACATGCTCAATGGCGAAATTGATTTCATCATCAAAATCGTAAGCAAGGATCTTCAGAGTTTTCAGGAGTTCCTGACCAGTAAACTCACGCCCGCACCTAACGTGGAAAGCGTGAAGACCTCGCTCACAATCCGCACGAGCAAGCACGAACCCGGCGTCCCGCTGTGACCAGGGTGAGCCGGATCGAAGGCCATTGCCTCTGCGGCGCGGTTACGGTTGCGCTTGATAATCCCAAGCAGGAAATCGAAATTTGCCAGTGCGACATGTGTCGCCGCTGGGCCGGGTCATTCTACACCGCGCAGACGGGCGATAACGCCGAAGTTTCGGGCAAGGACTGCATTACCGCCTACCAATCGAGTGATTGGGCCGAACGCGCCTTCTGTTCGAAGTGCGGGAGCAACCTTTGGTATCGTTTTCTGCCCACCGGTAACCGAAGCTTTTCTGCCGGCCTGTTCGACGCCGCTGCCAGGCACACGATCGAAAAAGAGATTTTTGTCGACGAATGCGCGGACTGGAGCCGCCTTGAAGGCAACCATCCCCGCCAAACTGGCGAGGAAGTCATCGCCGAAGCCAAAGCCGCGGGCTTCAGCTTCGACTGAAATCCTCAAGGCTGATCAAAACGGCGGCCCTGCAGCGACCGATTGCCCGTTCGTCATGAACGGTTAGGCGATACGACTAGGCCTCTCGCGTTTTCAGCCACTCTTCGAGCCATTTGATCGAATACTGGCCACTTTTTACATCGGGTTGCTGGAGCAGTTCCTGGTGGAGCGGGATGCTGGTCTTCACGCCTTCGACTACCATCTCTTCCAGCGCGCGCTTCAAACGCATCATGCACCGTTCGCGGTCACGGCCGTACACGATAAGCTTGGCAATCATGCTGTCGTAGTAAGGCGGCACCGAATAACCGGCATATAATCCGCTATCCACACGCACATGCATACCGCCAGAGGCATGGTAATAGGTGATCTTTCCCGGGCTGGGGGCGAAGGTCCACGGGTCTTCCGCATTGATACGGCATTCAATCGCATGGCCACTGAAAGTGATGTCTTCCTGCGAACATGACAGGCTTTTGCCTGCGGCAATGCGGATCTGTTCGCGTACGAGATCGATCCCGGTGATCATCTCCGTCACCGGATGCTCGACCTGAAGTCGCGTGTTCATTTCAATGAAATAGAACTCGCCGTTTTCCCACAGGAATTCGATCGTGCCCGCACCGCGATAGCCCATGTCGCGCATCGCCTGTGCACATATTTCGCCCATCCGCATGCGGTCTTCTTCGCCCAGAACGGGAGAGGGGGCTTCTTCAAGTACCTTCTGATGGCGGCGCTGGAGCGAGCAGTCGCGCTCCCCCAGGTGAATGGCATTGCCTTCACCGTCGCCGAAGACCTGGAATTCGATGTGGCGCGGATCTCCGAGATACTTCTCGATATAGACCGTGGAATCGCCGAAGGCCGCTTTCGCTTCGCTTCCGGCCTGCTTCATCAGGGTTTCAAGCTGATCTTCGCTTTCGCAGACCTTCATTCCGCGCCCGCCGCCGCCGCTGGCTGCCTTGATGATAACTGGATAACCGATTTCGGCGGCGATCTCGCGGGCTTCGCTGATCTCGCTGACCGCACCGGCGCTGCCGGGAACAAGCGGAAGACCCAGTTCGCCAGCGGTCTTCTTTGCCTGGACCTTGTCACCCATAGTGCGGATGTGTTCCGGCTTCGGCCCGATCCACTTGATATCATGCGCTTCGACTATTTCGGCGAACTTCGCATTTTCGGAAAGGAAACCATATCCCGGGTGGATCGCATCGGCATGGCTCACTTCGGCCGCCGATATGATGTTGGCGATGTTCAGGTAGCTGTCGGCCGCAGGCGGGGGACCGATACACACTGCGTGATCGGCCAATCGCACATGCATGGCGTCGGCGTCGGCCGTCGAATGTACCGCGACGGTCTCAATGCCCATTTCATGTGCTGCACGGTGGATACGCAGTGCGATTTCGCCGCGGTTGGCGATAAGGATACGCGAAATGCTCATCAGTTCACGCCTCAGCCGACAACGACAAGCGGCTGGTCGAATTCGACCGGCTGGGCGTTCTCGACGAGTATCGATTTCACTGTTCCGGTCTTTTCGGCTGTAATCGGGTTCATGACCTTCATCGCCTCGACGATAAGAAGGGTCTGCCCTTCCTTGACGCTGTCGCCGACCTTCACAAAGTCTGCGGCGCCCGGCTCGGGCGCGAGGTAAACGGTTCCGACCATGGGCGACTTGATCGCGTCTGCGCTATCGGCCTCGGGTGCCGATGCTTCAGGTGCTGGTGCCGCTGCCGATGGTGCAGCAGCAGCGGGCGCTGCTACTGGCATCGGAGCAGGCGCGGCCGCCATTGCTACACCGCCGCCACGCGAAACGCGTATCTTGCGCTCGCCATCCTCTACTTCGATTTCGGTAAGCCCGGTGTCGCCCAGCATCTCGGCGAGCTCGCGCACGAGAGCGGTGTCGACATTCATGCCGGACTTGCCAGCGGTGCCCTTACGTTCGGCCATGGAACCCCTTGTGTGTTGTTTGGCCCGCCTATGCTACCCGAAAGCGGACAGGGCAAGGGGGAGGGGTGCTTTTAGAGCGCGGCAGCCTTCTCCAACGCTACGGCATAGCCGCGTGGGCCGAACCCCTTTACCTCTCCGGCCGCACCCATTCCGACGAAGGATTTGTGGCGGAATTCCTCGCGCATCGACGGGTCCGAGAGGTGAACTTCGATCACCGGCACGCCGATTGCCTTGATCGCATCGAGCAGCGCAATCGAAGTGTGGGTATAGGCGGCAGCGTTCAGAAGAATGGCCTTCGCGCCAGTTTCGCGGGCTTCATGCAGCCAATCGACCAGAACGCCTTCATGATTGCTCTGGCGAAAGTCGATGGCGACACCAAGCTCATGGGCCTTCTCCGACAGCATCGCTTCGATATCAGCAAGCGTATCCGTGCCGTAAATTTCGGGCTCGCGCGTGCCGAGAAGATTCAAATTCGGGCCGTTGAGAACGAAGATGGTATCTGTCATGCGCGCCGTGTTAGTCCCAAGCCCGATCATGCGGAAGCGTTAGCGTTCGATGATGTCGCCGCTCATGGGGGCAAGCTTCGCCAGAAAACGATTCTGGGCAGAGAAAGGGACGCCTTCTTCGCGCATGGCCTGCTGGAGGTTCTCGACGATGGCATTCATGTCTGCCTTCCGGCTGCCAAGGCCTTCGTGCGAGCTGCTCATGTCGCGTCCCGTATAGTCGCAGCCGGCATTCAATATGAAGCAGAATTGCTCGAATATCGTGCGGCGCAAACGCACCTGATCGTGGCCCGCGAAAATAGCGCCTATGCGAGGATCGGCGAAGTTGAGGTCGACGAAACGGTCAGTGATGCGGCGGATGCCGGCCTGGCTGTTGAAGTGGGTAGCCATCGCATCGCCCTTGAAAGGCTCGGCTCCCGCATTTTCGTTACTCTGTTCGTAAGGCTCGACAGGAATTTCGCCGGTAGCGGGATCGCGCACCTCTTCCTCGACACCGAACTCGGCGTCCCAGTCGATATTTTCGGCGGGTGCCTGCTGCATGAACAGGATCGCAAGGCTTGCGGATAGAAGCATGGTCATGTCTTTCTAGAAGGCAACCTGTGCCTGAAGGAACGCCCCGCGCTGATCTTCGAAGGTCGCGATCGACCCGAGATCCGCATAGGCAGCAGTGAGAGTAACATTGTCGGTCGGAGCATAGGCTGCGAAGACATCGAACCAGTCATCTTCGCCCAAGCCGAGATTGTCCGGCTTGGTGCGCACTTCGGTACCGACCACGAAGCGGCGTGAAAACTGATAAGCCAGCGCACCTTCGAATTGCAGCGAATAGCTGTTGTCGGCGGCGCTTCCGAAACCCAGCAGCCCATTCTGGTTGGCTTTGGTAAGCCGTGCGGTGCCATTCACCAGCAAACTGTGAGCGAGAACCAGCTTGGTGGCGCTGAGCGTGAAATCGACGCCATCGTCATCGGCCGCGCCGACAGCCGCAGCGATTGCTCCGTCGAGACTGCGCTTGTACTGCGCGCCAATCGCAATCTGCGGCACGATCGGGTTACCATAAACCACGTCACCCAGTAGCCGGACCTTCACGCCGAACACATCCTGGTTGAGCATATAGCCTTGCCCGATCCCGAGCGCCGTGCCGACGTCCTGTGTGTCGAAATTCTGCCGCGCATATGACAGCTCTACGCGATTGGCGATGCCGACTGCTGCACCAAAGGAATGCCAGCGGTAATCGGGAAGCAGCACCGCCGTCGCGTGCGCCTGTACTCCGGCGCCGCGCGTTTCTGCACGTCCGGCAATTGTCGCCCAGTTGGAAATTCCGCCTCCGCTTGCGCCGTCGATGGCACTGACCGCATTCGTCAGGAGCAGTTTTGCGTTGTAGTCGATGAAGGGGCCGGCGGGTTGGTCCGTATCGGGCGCGACAGTTTCGCCAGAAGCTTCAACCTTGTCTGCTGGCCGGTCGACGGACGAGGTTTCCCTGGCATGAAGTGACCCGGGGATCGAACCCAGCGCTGCAGATGCCAGAAAGGCGGCGAGTGGATAAACGGCGTTATTCATCTTCGCGTCGTATCGAAGAGTTTGGTGATTAAGTCGTTAACCCTGTGCGGAACAATT